>CANCEU010000078.1 GCA_947375185.1 Chitinophagaceae bacterium | reverse complement strand
AGCTGCACAAACATTTATGCTATCTATTGCATCGGAGGGATTTGAATCTTGCCCAATGGAAGGATTTGATTCCAAGCGCGTAAAAAAAGCATTGAACTTACCAAGAGGTGCCGAAATCAACATGATTATTGCAGTAGGAAAAGCAACTCAGGAAGGTGTTTGGGGACCAAGAAATAGAGTGCCTTACAATGAAGTAGTATTTGTTAAATAAATTCTTTAAACAAATTCTTTAAATCGCTCAAAACATTGCTGGGTTAAAAATTCACGATCATCGGGATGTGCAATTTCAATTAATGATTTTGCTCTTTGGCGTAAATTTTTTCCGTACAAATAGGCAACTCCGTATTCAGTTACCACATAATGAATATGCCCTCTAGTAGTAACTACTCCTGCACCTTGTTGTAAGTAGGGAACGATGCGTGAAACACCTTTATGTGTTCGGCTATTCACTGCTATGATGGGCTTGCCTCCTTCGCTTAAGGCTGCTCCACGCATAAAATCCATTTGACCACCAATTCCACTATACTGATATTTACCAATACTATCCGCACATATTTGACCCGTTAAATCAATTTCAACTGCACTATTAATGGCAATAACTTTTGGGTTACGACGAATCACATGTGGATCATTTACATAATCAATATCTAAAAAATTAATGGCAGGATTGTCATTAATATAATTGTACAATTTATTTGTACCCAATGCAAAAGAAGTTACGAGTTTATTAGGATGAATTTTTTTCTTACGATTATTGATAATATCTTTCTCAAATAAATCAATAATGCCATCGCTAAACATTTCGGTATGCATCCCTAAATCCTTATGGCCTCCTAATGATTTTAAAACTGCATCAGGAATGGTTCCAATACCCACTTGTAAAGTACTTCCATCCTCAATTAAATTGGCAACATTAGCACCCACCATAAAATCAGTCGCTGTTATTTTAGCACCATAATCCACTTGAGGCAATGACTCGTCATGAAAAACCATTGCAGCAAAACGATCCGTATGAATCATTCCATCGCCATGTGTACGGGGCATTTGTGGATTCACTTGAGCAATCACATATTTAGCACAGTTAACAGCGGTACGTGCAATGTCAACCGAAGTACCTAATGTGCAATAACCATGTAAATCGGGAGGAGAAACTTGAACGATTGCTACATCTACCGGCAAAACCGTTCTAATCATATCAGGAATATCACTTAAAAAAGCAGGAATGAAATCGGCTCGACCTTCCATTACGGCATCGCGAACTGGCTCTGAAACAAATAAAGAATTAATATGAAAAGCTTCCTCAAATCCAGCATCCGCAATTTCAATTTTACCTTGTAAGGTGATTGAAATTACTTCTACATTTTTAAGACGATCTTTTTCTTTAGCGAGTTCTCTTAATAAATACAATGGCGTACAAGCGCTGCCATGAATAAAAATTCGGTTACCACTTTGAATTAATTGTAAAGCATCATGTGCAGTGGTATATTGAAAAGGATGAATCATATATTATTAATTACCACGAAGAACGCTCCAAAGTAACTAATAATATATGATTTATATCAAGATTTAATTTGATTTTAATTAACGGCAGGCGTTAATACAATATTTCTAAATTCAATTGGGCCATGATCACCTTGCATCATAATTGGTCCTGGCTCACCTTCCTTACTATCTAATGCACCACCTGTTACTCCAGGAATTTCTTGCTTATAAATAACAACAGTCCCATTTGCTTTAACTGTAACCATACGACCTACTAATTCAACATCATATGACTGCCACTCCCCTGCCTCTTTAGCCATATTTAACCAAGGATCAATAAAACCATAAATACCACCAAGATATAAACTCATTGGCTCCATTCCTTTGTTGTCCTCAATTTGAATTTCATATCGGCCTCTTAAATACACACCGCTATTACTTCCTTTTGGATATCTAAATTCAATGTGTAATTTAAAGTCATTAAATGTTTTTTGCGTTCTAATATTAGCACCTGACTTAGGGCTTTTTAAAACGCCATTTTCAACCACCCATTGATTTGTTTTTCCTAATGCTTCCCAGCCTGTTAAGTCTTTACCATTAAACAATTTAATTGGTGTACCCCAAACAGGCGCTTTGTCTCTCCATAATTTTGGAGCTTTCTCACCAATAAATGTATAGGTCTTACCATTGGTGTTTACAATGGTTCCAGCTAATTTACTATCAGCCAAAGTGCCTTCTAATACCAATTCTTTTTCAGTTCTTTCCCATTGTGCAGGAATATGAAAAGAAACTTTTCCATCTTTAAATTCTACTTTTGAAATAGGTCTAGCACTTCCTCCTTCCCAAACAAAACGGCCAAAATAACCATTGACACCAGTGTGTCTCACTTCCAACCAAGATGGTGCCATGCGTCCATCAATATTTACAGTTAAATCCCAACGACCTTCGATAGGATCTTTTTCGCCACCACCATTTGCTTTCAACAAACTTGTTGGTAATACAAATAGGGCAAGCAATAATAATTTGAAATAGTTTTTCATATAGCAAGCAATCGTTTAATGAGTTAGTAATTTACTAAATATTTTGATTAAAACAACCCCTCTTAAACCCCTTTTGGATTATCTCCATATTCGTTTGAACCTGATTGACCATCTGCAAACAACAACCAAAAACCATAAAGTGGGATTAGTTGCCACCAACCACTATTACCAAGGTCATGACATCTTTTTGCACCTTGTGCCCAAATAAACCATAAATAAGGTACATATGCAACAACAATAACGCCTCCAGCGGTTCCTCCTCCGTTTCTACCGCCCATTGCGAATGAAATTATAAAGGCGAATATAAAAAATGCAAACCCACCTATAATATGACTTAAGCCATATTCTGTTCTTCTAATTCTTCCTTCGAATGAAAATGGATTTTTAAACATATTTGTTAATTTAAATATTAATAATAATTTAAATTAGATATTTTTTTTAACACTTCAAAAACAAAAAAACCCGCTAAGTGCGGGATTTAAAAATCATTAGCGTTATTTTTCAAGCCTTTAACTTTCAAAAAAGGCGCTGAAAAATAAAAAAATCCCGCACTTGGCGGGATTTAAATTCCAAAAGAGGAACCGTGGAGTCGAGGGGAGTCGAACCCCTGTCCAAACAATGTTACCATTGGTCTTCTACATGCTTATTGTTTTATTATTTGTCGGCGGTAGGCAGGAAAAACACAAACCAATCTACTACTTAGC
>CANCEU010000077.1 GCA_947375185.1 Chitinophagaceae bacterium | reverse complement strand
CACATTTTGATTGGGCCATCTTTCGGCCAATGCTTTCACCAGGGTTTCATAACCACTATACACATATGGATAACCACGTGAACCAATTATTGCAACTTTAAGTGGTTTTTCAATCATTTTCAAAAACGGAAATTATATTTTTTTCAAATGAAGCGGCACTAAAATATTCAGTCACTCTTTTTTTACCTGCCAATCCAAGCTTATTAAGTTTATCTGCGTTCAATATTTTAATGATATTATCAACTGCTTCAGTTACATTATTTAATGGAATAAAAATTCCTGTTTCATTTTCAATCACCATTTCTAAAGCACCGCCTTGAGCAGTTGCTATAACAGGTAATCCATATTGCATCGCTTCTAAAACTACAGTGGGTAATGGATCGGGTTGTTGGGAGGGTAGTATTAACAAGTCAATTGACTTATAAAACAAATCCATTTCTTTGACCAGCCCGACATAAAAAACGCGCGTAGTTAATTGATGTTGAAGTATTGATTGCTCTAATTCCCTTTGCAGGTGTTCGTATCCAGGAAAAGGATCTCCTGCAATAATAAAATATAATGGATCTGCGCTAACCTTGCGCTTTAATAATTCCTTAGCAATTTCAATAAAATAAGATTGCCCTTTCCAAAAATGAATTCTTGCAGCCATACCAATAACTATTGCGTTATTTGGAATGAATAAGCTTTGTTTATAATTATCAAAATTGGTTTTTGGTACGACCTTACATTTAGGAACGGGTTCAATACCGTTGTATACCTGAAACATTTTGGATTTAGCATTTTTATTCGCTTGTTTAGGTAGTGCGTCTTGCCAATTGGCTTCGACCGCTTTTGAAACCACAATAATTTTATCTGACCAATTACGAATACACCAAGCAAAAAATTGGTGTAAAAAAACCGGCCTTTCAATAATTTCATGCAAATGCCA
This sequence comes from Chitinophagaceae bacterium, assembly GCA_947375185.1. GTDB lineage: Bacteria > Bacteroidota > Bacteroidia > Chitinophagales > Chitinophagaceae > Sediminibacterium. Next base: position 2,390 of record CANCEU010000077.1, on the reverse strand, counting down.
AATATGTTGAAGTCCTCTTTTTTTTGCAACATACCCTCCTATTAAAACAGCTGCTGTATTCGAATAAATGGTATCAATTTGATGCTTATCAATTATATGATTAAGGGTAGGGACGGCCACTTTCCATTTTGTATACCGATTAATAATTCCAGCTATATTAAAATACTTGCGTCTTAAAATAGCTAGGTTAACAATATGTACTTCAACGTTTAATTGCGAAAGTTCATCCACTAAAGCACCTTTATTTGGTAAAACAACTACTGGATAATGCCCATTATTTTTTAGTAACATTACTGTTTGTAAAAATATTTTACTAGCTCCATAATTATCTGAGGAGCTATGTAGTAATAAAATGCGCATTAAAATTTAGGCTCTTGATTTAATTAATTTTGCCGGCACACCTCCTACAACAGCGTATGGAGGAATGGATTCAGTTACGACTGCACCAGCAGCAACCACTGAGCCTTTACCAATAGTAACGCCAGCTGTAATCACTACGTTTGAAGCAATCCAACAATCATCTTCAATAACAACATCCATTTTTTGAACTCCTTGTTCTTTAATTGTTAAATCAGGATTGTCAAAAACATGGTTCTCGGCGTAAATACTTACTCGAGGCCCTAACATTACATTATTACCAATCGTAATTTTTCCAGAACAGCCTATATAATTGTAAGGACCAATATTAGAATGGTTGCCCACCACTAAGCCTTCTCCAATAGGACCTCCATAAATATTGGAAGGACGAATAATGGCATATTTACCAATGCTCACTCTATCACCCAAGCGAATACCTTGATGGGTTAAACAATTTATTTCAACACCATCTTCGATAATCGTATCATGCCCTACAAATAAGTTTTTAGGATAACGAATGGCCACATTTTTACCAATCAATAATTTTCCTTTAGTAGCGCCTAAAAATAATCGCTTAGTAAGCCCTCTTATAAAAAAGAAGGAGAGATAAAAATAAGTAAGCACTTTGTTTTGTACTGACCAATTTTCAGAAAAGCGTTTTGAAGTATTATTCATTAAATTTAAAAATAGAAATTATCGAATTATAATTGCTGCAAGGCCAATTGTATTTCAGTAGCAGCTTTTGACCAAGAAAATTTAGCTAGCTGCAGTTTACCTTTTTCAACGAGGTCTTGTTTTAAAATAGGATTCGAAATAATTTGTTGCATACAATCAGTAAGTTGTACTGCATTAAGTGGATCAAAATACAATGCTGCATCTCCTGCTACTTCGGGCAGTGCCGAATTATTAGAACATATTAAAGGAAGCCCAGCACTAAACGCCTCTAATACTGGCAGGCCAAAACCTTCATTTAGAGACGGAAAAACATAAGCAAAAGCGCATTGATAAATGCTCGCTAAATTTTCAGCATCTAAATAACCTAAACGAACAACTGCATTTTTAATTTGTAAGCGATTAATTGCTTCGATTATCGCAGGCTCATCATTTAATTTTTGTTTCACCGAGACATTTCCTACTAACACTAATTTTAATTCGGGATTAGTTTTTTGCACTACCGCAAATGCTTCAAGTAAAGTGGCAATATTTTTTCTTTTCTCAAAAACACCTACATGTAAAAAATATTTTACGCCAACTAGGCTAGGAGCAATTTGTGAAAGTTGAATTTCGGGATTGGATAGTAGAGGAAGTGTTTTAGCAGCTTCATGTACTACCAACAATTTACGAGCATCAAAATTTTCAAAATTTAAAATGCGAGACTTTGCAAACAAAGAAGGCACTATTAATAAGTTGGCTCTTTTAGCAGCAGGCACTCCAACTAAATGAAATAATTTTAACCAAATTGAATTATAATGTTCGGGACTTTCCCAAAAAAATGCATCGTGTAATACTGCAATTGTTTTTAAATGCGTCCCATTCCAGTTTTTAAAATAAGGCAAAAAGAAATCGGTACAAAAAAGATGGGTACAATTATATTTAACCGCTAAGCGAGGGAGTTGAAATTGTTTCCACCAAAAAAAACGTAAATGCTCAATAGCCTTAAATAATTTATTACTGCCTTTGTACACATTTATGTGGCTATCTAGTAAAACAATATTTGCATTGGATAATAATTCCCAGGCTTGGGATAATTCAGATAAATATGTTTTAGCACCGGTTTGTGCAATACGTAAATCACGAATGTCAATACCTACTTTCATTAAAAGGAAATCCCCAATTTAAATAAGAAACTATCAATATCATTTGGGTTGCTTAAGCCTAACCCAGTAGCATTGTCAGGTTGGGAATACTGATAATTAAAGGAACGCTTGTAAGCGATTGTTCCTGAAAGTATACATCCCCTATATGGAATATCAGCCATAACACGAATGCCATAATCAACCCATTTAGTTAAACTTGGGTTGGTGTAAGCTAAT
>CANCEU010000076.1 GCA_947375185.1 Chitinophagaceae bacterium | reverse complement strand
GAGAAATTGCTTGTGATGAATATGTTAATGCGAAAATGAATGATCCTATAGGTTACTCAAAAACTTTATTAAAAATAGCTGAAAGCGCTACAAATACTAATAATTATTTTAGCTTGGCTGCTTTTTCCAATCATGAAGATTTAAAAATTCGTATTCAACACATTAATGGCATTTCAAGAAATATAAATAACAAATTTGTATATTTATTCGGGCTATTCATTATTGGGATTCTATTTTTTATAAATACGGCAACAACAAATAATATTGTTGTGAAATTAGATAACAAATTGTCTTATCGTCAGAATACCAATACATCTTTAACCTATATTCCATTATATACCAAAAAGAAGCTGATAATAAAAAATCGTAATCGAGCGGATCAAAACGTATTTTTCCATCCTATATTATCAAATAAAGATTCTTTGAAAAATGAACATGAAATAGCATATTCCGAATTAGTAGACCAAACTAAAGCATGGATAAAAAAACACGAAAATCCACTTTATTATGCAAATTATATTGATGAAAGTATTTATGATCAAACAAAAGATGCTACTGAGGATGCATTGACTAATAAATTATTGATTTTTTCAATCGTTAAAAGTTATCAATTGAAAAAAGCTATATTGGAGGATAAAATTAAAAATGCTGCTAATCAAAAGGAAGTAATTGATTATATTTTTAATAGCAACGAGTGGAACGAAATACTACAATATGAAAAATGGGCGCATGAATTTTTAAAAGACAATAAAACTAATTATTTATTTGATAATAAATAATTTACTTGTTTTCCACCACAACAAAAAAGCATATCTAGAATACACAAATTTGGCAAGAAACCTACTCTATCTTCAAAAACTTGTTGGTATAAAATTGTGTCAGGCTGATTGTTATAATTTTTAGGTAGTGAAACTTGGCTAAATTTGACATTTACCAATGCGTTACTAATATTATTTTTTGCATACACATCATCACCCATTATTTCCCAGTTTCCTTTAATTTGTTTTTTCAACCAGTTATGTGTTTGTAATAAAAAATCAAGTAAGAAAACTGGTTTTGAATTATACATTGATTTTAATTCTTCTTGGTAATATTCGAAATAAGGTGCTCTTTGATAGCTAGAGGTTAAAGCCTTATAATGCTGTTGATTCCATGGACTATCATTTGCAATTTTAACTTCTTTTAATGGTAATTTTTGATCCCTGCCTCCTATTACTGGAATGGATAAATGAAGGGCTCCTTGTGCGGTAGCAATAACCATTCTATTTTTAAAAGTCATTTTAGAGAATTGACAATCATTATCAAAATACACCACTTGTTCATTAGTAAGTGATTTTATAAAGTCAATAGTCCCAAAATATTGCAAGTCAGTTATAATCATGATTAACAAAAACTTATGTAAATATATTTTCTCAATAGTCAATAACCTATTAATTTTGATAAATTTTTAGAAAATGAGCACTCGTTTTATTCAATTATTGGTGACAGTATTCGTGTTTGCTGGTTGTGAAAGTCCTAAATCTTTTGAGTTTAAAGGAGTAAAATCATTTAAAATTGAAAAAGCAAGCTTAAAACAGAATGTTTTAAATGCTCAAATTGAGTATTATAATCCCAACAATTTCGAGTTAGCACTTAAAAAGATTGATTGTGATATTTTTATTAATGATCAAAAGCTCACTCATTACGCATTAGATACCAATTTGGTAATACCAGCAACTGCCAACTTCATTGTACCCGCTAAAATGGAAATAGAACTTGCTAATATATTAAAGCATAGCGTTGATGTTATGTTTAACAAACCACTAAAGTTCACTATTCAAGGCAATGCCACTTTATCAAAAGGTTTTTTTACAAAAAATGTGCCTATCAACTTCACTACTACGAAAACTTTAAATTTAAAGGAGTCTGTAATGAGAGAAGCGGTGAATTCTATTCAAAAGCAGCTTAATTAAAAGATACTTAAAAATCGCTTATAAAATTATTGATTCCAAGTAGATGGACTTTCTCTCCATTTCATTAAGGTATCTTGAGTGGCAGCATCTATATCCCCTTTTTCTACTGCTAAGTCAATTAAGCTAGCATAATTAGTTAAAGAATAAAATGGCACTCCTGCAGCTTTAAATGCTTCATCAGCTATATTGAACCCATAGTTAAAAATAGATACCATACCAACTACTTCTAAGCCTGCATTTCTTAAAACATCAACTACTTGTAAACTACTTTTCCCAGTAGAAATCAAATCCTCAATCACTAAAATTTTATTAGTAGTTGCGTACGCACCTTCAATTTGATTTCCAAGTCCATGTTCTTTAGGTTTTGGGCGAACATAGATATAAGGTAATTTCAACTGATCCGCTGCCATTGCACCCCATGGAATACCCGCAGTAGCAACGCCAGCTAGCATGTCAGCACCTTCAAATTTTTCAAAAATTACATTACACATTTCACTTTTAATGAAATCACGTACATATGGGAATGACAATACTTTTCTATTATCACAATAAATTGGACTTTTCCAACCACTTGCCCAAGTAAATGGATTATTAGGACTTAATTTAACGGCTCCTACCTGTAAAAGTTTTTCAGCAACTGCTTTTTCGTTGGTCATAATAGTATTTTATTCTTGGCACGAATTTAAATGCTAAATACTAAATTTGCTAAAAGAGTTACTAAATACTATACACATTTTTATGCCAACACAAATAATTGCTGCAGGAGGCTTGATAACCAATCCAAAAGGTGAAATATTATGGATTTATAGACGAGGTTTTTGGGATTTACCAAAGGGCAAATTAGATGACGGCGAAACCATTCAATCTTGTGCGATGAGAGAAGTACAGGAAGAAACCGGATTGAATAATATCCAATTACATCAAATGTTATGTTTTACGAATCATAACTATTTTGATAAATACCTTAATGAAGAAGTGGTTAAACGAACCTATTGGTTTCATATGTCAATCCCCGATATGCAAGATGGAGTACCTCAGCTATCTGAAGATATCGAAAAAATTGAATGGCATTCATTAAATAAGGCAAGACATTGTTTAGATCTCACCTATCCCACTATTTTAGAAGTTGTTGAGAAATTCAGAATTCAACTTAATAAATTAGACTAAAAAAATCGGTTAAATAAATATGTAATTAGTTATCTATTTAAACTATGAACTACAGCCTCTGGTAAAAATGGAGATGCGTCTCCCCCATTTCTTAAAATGTCTCTAACAATAGTTGAAGCTACTGAAGTATACTTAGGTTCACCCGTCAAGAAAATGGTTTCGATATGTTTATCCATTGTTCTATTTGCATCGGCAATGGTTT
>CANCEU010000075.1 GCA_947375185.1 Chitinophagaceae bacterium | reverse complement strand
TGGTGGACGTTGGCACCAAAACTCCAAGTACTCGAATAGCGACAGCTACAGGTCAAATTACGATGCTACAAAATACCTTAGATTTAATTATTGCAGGAAATCATAAAAAAGGGGATGTTCTTGGAATTGCCAGAATCGCAGGCATTATGGCTGCAAAGCAAACTAGTGCCTTGATTCCCTTGTGTCACCCAATTAATTTAACTAATGTTACTGTTGATTTTGAAATTTTACTTGAACAATGCTCGGTTAGATGCAATGCTAAGGCCCAAACGATAGGACAAACAGGGGTGGAAATGGAAGCTCTCACAGCTGTCCAGATTTCCCTATTAACGATTTATGATATGTGTAAGGCGGTGGACCGTGGGATGGTAATGGGTGATATTAAATTACTTGAAAAAAGTGGTGGGAAATCTGGGGATTGGAAAATCATTTAATGATCGCGATTTACAGAAGCTGTTAATTTTTACCTTGAAGAAAAACTGTATTTTTATCCTTTGAACTCCTAATTTACTCTAATAAAATTTCATGCTTCTTCCTATCTTACTTTTTAACCTAGCTGCATCACTTTTTTTAACTACGCTGTTAGTGAGTATGCTACATACTCGAAAGAAGAACGCCTATATTAAAGAAATTAGCAATTTCCTTCTGCTTTCATTACTTTTTAACTTTTTATTAATTGTTATTCGCATATCATCATTTGTCTTTGAAACAAGGGAAATTGTTGATGCTCCTTTTTCTAGCAGTTTATTTATTATTAATGCAATACTCTATTTTGCTTCTAGAGCTAGTCTCGCGATTTTCTTTAAGAACGTTCACAATAAGTTCACTTCCCTTGAAACGAAGAAATTTATTTTAAATATTCTAGCTTTAATGTTTCTTTTCATCTGCATCTCATTATTTATTAGTAGTCTAACTTATTTGGTAGTTTTCGCTATTGCCATTCATTTTATGGGTTGCTACTGGGTTTTCCATGAGATCTATTTATTAAAGAAGTTCAATAAAAACTCCTTCATAAACTGGGCTTTTATAGCAGTTTTTTTAGAAACAGTTGTACTTTTTTTAGCTTTTATATTTCTAATCTATTCTTTATCTCACCCTGAGTTTAGTCCTTTGAATTTATCATTTAATGCTGTTCCTTTTTATATTCTTAAAGGCTCATTATTAACAGCTGACTTAATCATCTTTGTTTTTATTAATGCTTTTTTATTAGAAGAGGTTTACGAGCTTTCAAATCGAACGAATAACGAAAATATTCTTATTAAAAATTTACTTATTCAACAGACTTCGCTCACTGAGGCGATTCAAAAATCAAATAAATTTATTGTTTCGGGCGCCCTATCAGCCTCTATTGCCCACGAACTGAGTCATCCCTTAGCTAGTATTCAAACCAATGCCGAAATTTTAAAAATGCAGTTAAGTACACAGAATTTATTTTCTGGTGATATTGAATTTACTGTCACAAAAATTTTACGTGATAATCAGAGAGCTGGTTCCACTCTAAAGGCTTTAAAAAATTTATTCTCTAACAAACAAGAACTTGTTCAATTAAATCTCAATGATATTATCAAATTATGTTTAGACTTAGTCAGCTCACTGATTAAAAAAGAAGGTATTCATCTTAATTTACATTTTGATTACTCAATACCTCTAATCACGGCAAATGCACAGGAGTTACAGCAAGCTCTCTTAAATTTATTGAATAACTCGATTCAGGCCATTCAAAAATCAAATAGTATTGATGGCGAAATTACTATCAATACTAAGGTTGTGGGAAATTTTATAGTATTTTCCATCTTGGATAATGCAGGAGGATTACCAATTGAAATTGTAGGAACCATTTTCGAACCATTTCGAACAACTAAAAAAGAAGGGATGGGGTTTGGATTATGGTTATCTAAGTTTATTATTGAGAAAAATTTAGGTAGTATTGAATTACTTAATTCTCCTGGTGTCAGTGCCAATTTTGTAATTAAATTCCCTATTTTTGCTCCACCCCCTAAAAGGGGATAACAATTTGTGTCATAAATTGAAATAATAAGTAATTAAATACTTTGGAAATATGTAATGAGTCCTGATCTTAATCAAAGATCCTCTTTAAGTGATTTAAACCATGTGGTTTTGTTGGAAGATGACGATTTCTTGCGCGTTGACCTAACTTCTTTGCTGGAGTTGGCGGGTTATGTTGTTCACTCTTATAGTAATCCTTTAGATTTTTTAAGCACGCCTTTTAACTTTGCTCCCGCTGTGATTGTTTCAGATATGAGAATGCCTGGCTTATCAGGAGTTAATTTACAATCTGCGCTGTTAGAAATTAATCGCATAATTCCTTTTATATTTATTAGTGGCGAGAGTACTGACTATCAAATCATTCAAAGTATGAAACAGGGAGCTATAGATTTTTTAATTAAACCTTTTAGCAGCGAGGAATTATTTAAAGCGATTAATAAAGGCATCGAACTTGATAAGGTTTTTATTCAAGAAATATTGTTTAAAAAAAACCAAGCCTCTATTCTTAAAAAACTATCACCACGAGAAACTCAAGTTTACGAACTATTAAAAAAAGGTTATAGCAACTCTGAACTTGCACAAACTTTAGGTATTTCTCTAGAAACCACAAAACAATATAAGCAAGAGGTTATGCGCAAACTTGAGTTCAAATCCTTGTCCGAACTTATCAGGTTTTCGTCTCTAATCAAATAAGTTATTTTAAGATCTCTCAAGGTCAAGTTTTTATTGTTTGAACCTAATGATGTTTTATTCTTATCAATTAATAAACTAGGATAGAACTATCTCTTAACTTCAATCATAATTTCTCTTTTTTCAAATAAAGTAAAATCCCATAAAGATTTATATTTGGCGATTTTTGGTTTTTCAATGACCTCTAGTTTTTCTTTTGCTATCCATGATTTTAATAATAAGGTTAGTTGAATTAATGTTTCATTGCTTAATAGACCAGTAACTTTAATTGTTGCAAAATATTTTTCATTAAATTGTTTAATTTTTATTTCTGGGAGGTCTTTTTTTAACTCTTGCAATTTATAACAATCGTTTTGCAAATAAAATTCAAATATCCATTTTTTGCCCTTATCTAAACCCTGCATAACAACATACGGAAGCCCTTCCTGATTACAGCTTGCTCTTTTTAAGTTATTTTGATTTAGATAAGATGTGATTTTATTTAAAGCGTTTGTTAAAGCAATTTCTCGATTTCCTGATTCATTAATTTCGACCAATGTGGAAGCTGTATATTTTCTGAGTTCGAACACATCATAAGCTTTAACTAATTTATAGCTCGTCTCGTTTAACACTTGATTTTTAATTAGGTACGAAATATTTTCCATGCCTTATTTAATCAAGTAATGTCATCTTTATCAATTCCCCTCATTAAGGGATATCTTTTAATTGA
>CANCEU010000074.1 GCA_947375185.1 Chitinophagaceae bacterium | reverse complement strand
CGGCTTGATTTGCAGCAGCCTTTGGACTTTCTTCACTAGGTTTTTGTGCTTGCGCAAATAAACTGGCAACCATCAATAAGGCTACCCATAATTGTTTTTGCATATTTTTTATTTTAAGTTCTTTAGTATTATGTTAGATAAATATACGGTATAATTTAATTAAATTTGAGCATGTCAACTAGTTTGAAAAAAGTAATCATTTTAGCCGCTCCATCGGGTGCCGGCAAAACCACGATCACTAAATATTTATTAGCCCGTTTTACCAGTTTAGCATTTTCTATTTCGGCTACTACCCGTGCGCCAAGGGGTGCCGAGCAAGATGGAGTAGCATATCATTTTTTAAGTTTAGCAAAATTTGAAGGGCTTATTTATCAAAATGAGTTTCTAGAATATGAACAAGTGTATGAAGGTGTTTATTATGGAACCTTAAAATCAGAACTTGAACGTATTTGGGCTTTAGGAAAAGTACCCGTATTGGATATTGATGTTAAGGGTGCAATTCATGTACAAAAACAATTAGGTGAAAAAAGCTTGTCTATTTTTATCATGCCTCCATCTATTGAAGCTTTGCGAGAAAGGTTATTGCATAGACAAACAGAAACAGAAGAAAGTATCAAAACAAGAATTGATAAAGCAGCATATGAAATTAGTTTTAGCAATCAATTTAATGCAATTGTGAAAAACGAAGTATTAGATACAGCTTGTAATGAAACTGCAAATTTATTAATTGAATTTTTAGGTCCTGATTTTACGAAATAATATTTTTAATTTAAATTGATCACTATGTCTTTGCAAGGAAAAACAGTGTTTATAACCGGAGGAAGCAGAGGCATAGGAAAGGCCATTGCTTTAAAATTAGCTGGGGCTGGTGCTAATATTGTAATTGCCGCAAAATCGGTTGAAGAAGATCCGCGCCTTGGTGGCACAATCTTTTCGGCTGCTGCCGAAGTTGAGGCCTTGGGCGTGAAAGCTTTGGCTGTTCAAGTAGACATTAGAGATGAGGCACAAATTGCCAATGCAATTAAACAAACAGTAGATAAGTTTGGGGGTATTGATATTGTAATTAATAATGCTTCGGCAATACAATTAACAGATACCGAAAACACCCCTAGCAAAAGATTTGATTTAATTCATAGCATTAATGTAAGAGGTACTTTTTTAGTGGTTCAACATGCTTTGCCTTATTTAAAAAAATCGGCACACGCACATATTCTTACTTTATCACCGCCTATTAATTTGGATCCGAAATGGTTGGGGCCACATGTGGCTTATACCCTTTCAAAATATGATATGAGTATGCTTGCCATTGGGTGGGCAAATGAATTTAAAGATGACCATATAGCCTCAAATGCATTGTGGCCAAGAACAACGATTGATACTGCAGCAGTGCGTAATTTATTAGGAGGCGAAATGCTTGCTAATATGAGCCGTAAGCCCGAAATATTGGCTGACGCTGCATTTTACATATTGTCAAAAGAAAAATTAGCTTATACTGGAAAAACATTTATTGATGAAGAGGTATTAGTCGCTGAGGGAATCACTGATTTATCTGCATACGCTGTAGTTCCCGGAGGCACACTTTACACTGATTTATTTTTATAAAAATTTTAATAATTATTTTAACCATCACACATGAAACAATTTATTATTTGTGGTTTATTACTTGCTTCTTTAAGTAGCTTGGCTCAAAAGAAAAGCAAATTAGATCCTGCTACTACTGCAGTAAATGCTAACAAGGATGCTACAATTACTGCACTAAATGCTAGTTATGAAGCAGATAAAAAAACAGCTTTACAAATTTGGGATTTCGCCGAAGTAGGTTATAAAGAAAATAAAAGTTCAGCGCTACACATTCAGCATTTAAAAGAAGCCGGCTTTACGGTGGAAACAGGTGTAGCAGGTATTCCTACTGCATTTGTTGCGACTTATGGATCAGGATCACCGGCAATTGGAATATTAGCAGAATATGATGCTTTGCCAGGACTTGCACAAAATGCAGTTCCTGAAAAATCAATCATTGCAGGTAAGAATGCGGGACATGGTTGCGGTCACCATTTATTTGGAACAGCTAGTGTTTCCGCAGGTATTGCCATTAAAGAATTAATTGCTTCAGGAAAATTAAAGGGTACTATTAAAGTATATGGTTGTCCTGCTGAAGAAGGCGGTAGCGGAAAAGTATTTTTAGTACGCGCAGGATTATTTAATGATTTAGATGCAGTCATTCATTGGCACCCTAATGATGTAAACTCGGTGACCACAACAAGTGCTTTGGCTAATAAGTCCGCTAAGTTTAAATTTTATGGTATCTCAGCACATGCTGCTGCACAACCCGAGCAAGGTCGTTCTGCATTAGATGCGGTGGAAGCAATGGATAATATGGTTAATATGATGCGAGAGCATATTCCTCAAGAAACAAGAATTCACTACGTAATTACTAATGGAGGTAAAGCGCCAAATGTAGTTCCTGATTTTGCCGAAGTTTATTATTATGTACGTCATCCAAAAAGAAAAGATGCAGTTGAAATTTTTGATAGAGTGGTGAAAGCTGCTGAGGGTGCTGCAATGGGTACAGGTACAACCATGAAATATGATATCATCGGAGGTACGCATGACTTGTTAATTAATAAAACACTTGCTGAGGTAATGCAAACGAATTTAGAAAAAGTAGGTGGCGTAGTTTATACTGAAGCTGAAAAAACTTTTGCTAGAACAATTCAACCAAGTTTTATTGGAAAGCCAGTAGCAATGGAAACAGCAGCTACTGTAAAACCTATAAGCTATGTAGTAGAGGGCAATAGTGGTTCGACAGATGTGGGCGATGTAAGTTATGTTAAACCAACCGTTGGATTAACCGCAGCTACTTGGGTTCCAGGAACTCCGGCACATAGCTGGCAGGCAGTTGCTAGTGGTGGAACTGAAATTGGAACCAAGGGAATGTTGGTAGCTAGTAAAACAATGGCATTAACTGCGATTGATTTAATGAGTAACCCTGCATTAATTCAAAAAGCAACCGAAGAATTTAAAACAAGCGTTGGTGATTATAAATACAAAGCATTGTTAGGAGATATAAAGCCTGCACTGAATTACCGCGATTAAAAAAGATTCAAAAAATTAAATCCATTTTAATCACTCCTTTTTTGATTTTTTGATGTACCCCATAAACGGGTGCATCGATTTAGTTTACTTCTTACGTTTACAATAAAAGGCCACTCGTTTGAGTGGCCTTTTATATTTATCAAAAATTAAATTTTGAATTATTTTTTTATATCTCCAAAGGACTCAGGGCGCATTTGCGGGAAGAACAATACGTCTTGGATGGATGGTTGATTTAACATCATCATACATAAACGATCTATTCCAATTCCAATACCCGAGGTTGGTGGCATACCATACTCTAATGCGCGTAAAAAGTCATGGTCAATAAACATAGCTTCATCATCTCCTCTTTCCATTAAAGCCAATTGATCCTCAAAACGCTTGCGTTGGTCAATTGGATCATTTAATTCAGAATAAGCATTCGCTAATTCTTTTCCATTCACCATTAACTCAAAACGCTCCACTAAGCCTTCTTTGGTTCTGTGCTTTTTGGTAAGTGG
>CANCEU010000073.1 GCA_947375185.1 Chitinophagaceae bacterium | reverse complement strand
CCTATTACCCTTACAGCATTTTATTTTAATTATAATTTGCCAGCAGTGCATGCTATATTTTATGGCGAGTATGGTTGGAATTTAAACAGAACTACTTTTAGAAATTGGTTAATTCAGCCTGACAAAGGAATGGCGAATGTGCTAGGATTTAGCAAAATATTCCCAACAAGACAAAATAGTTATTATGAATTTAAAGCCGAAATGGCCAATTTGCAATTATTAACTGTTGCTGAGCAATTTACTAATGGCGCTCCACCTTCCTGGTATTTAGGTTCCTATGTAAGACAAGGATATACGAATGATGGTCAATTATTGGGTGCAGGTGTTGGGCCTGGCGGCACTTCACAAACCATTGAATTAAATTGGCACCACAATAAAACAAGTATTGGAATAATGGGAGAGCGTCGTTTACATAATGATGATTATGATGTTTATACCTTTACCAACTCGGGTGACTTTCGTCGATTTTATGTTGATTTTGTGACAACACTTAAGGCAAATTGGAGCATGGGCAAATGGGATATTAGTCCAGGTATTAGCTATGTACAAACCAATAATTATAATTGGGAGTTGTATCAACCTACTTCAGATACTTATTTTGTACCTGGTCACGATATTCAACAATTCACTGGTAAATTAAATTTAACTTATCACTTTTAATGAACCTTGTTGTTAATGTACAAAAAAAATTAGCAATTGTAATTATCAATTGGAATAGTTTTGAATTAACTAGAGACACCTTGATGTCTTTGCAAAAAACAAGCTATCAAAACTATGATTGTATAGTTGTGGATAATGGATCTCAAGATGATTCAGCCAATCAATTACAAAATGCTTTTCCAAACATTATTTTAATGCGCGCCGGAGAAAATAAAGGGTTTACAGGAGGAAATAATATTGGGATGCAATTTGCACTGGATAATGGGTATGAATTTATAATGATGTTGAATAATGATGTTGAAGTAGAAGCCGATTTTTTACAACCATTAGTTCAAAAATTAAATAGCAATCAAAATATTGGGGCGGTACAACCGCTTATTTATTTTCATCATGATAAAAATTTAATTTGGAATGCAGGTACCACATTTATTCCTTTTTTAGGAACATGTGCAACCCCCAATTACAATCAAAGAGATGATGCACATGCGCAACTGCAAGTTCAAAAAAATATTGACTGGATCACTGGTTGTGCATTTATGATACGTGCATCTGTTTTAAAACAAGTAGGCTTGTTAAAAGAGAAATTCTTTATTTATTATGAAGATGTTGATTTGTCATTTCGTATTAAAACAGCGGGGTATACTTTGGCATACGAACCTAGTTCGGTAATTTACCATATTGCAGGCATGTCTCACAAATCCAAAGTAAAAGGTAAGGAAGGTTTTGTAAGCCCAAAAGTTCATTTTTTAAACGCGCGCAATCGAATTTGGTTCTTAAAACAACATACGCCTATATGGGCACTGCCTACAGTAATTTTATTTCAAGCTTTTTATTTTTTTAGCATAGGATTCTATTTTATTTTTAGGGCTCGATGGCAAAAGTGGATAGCTTGGAATAAAGGCATTTTGGAGGGATTGACTAGTAATGTTGCATAACGGAATAACTTTTAAAAAATTATGAGTAAAATTATTATAACAGGTGTAGCAGGTTTATTGGGTTCACGAATGGCAGAATGGATAATTGAAAACCATCCAGAATACACTATTATTGGTATTGATGATTTATCGGGGGGGTACAAAGATTATGTGCCAAGTAAAGTGGAGTTTCATCAACTTGATTTAAGCAAGGATATTATAGCACCTCTATTTGAGGGTGTTAAAATTGTATATCATTTTGCAGCATACGCAGCAGAAGGATTAAGTCCTTTTATTCGTAAATACAATTATAATAGTAACTTAATTGCAACTGCAAATGTGGTGAATGCTTGTATTGAACATAATATTGGCCGATTGGTATTTACTTCAAGTATGGCAGTATATGGTCATGGCAAACCTCCTTTTAATGAAACAGATCAACCCAATCCAATTGATCCTTATGGTGTAGCTAAGTATGCATGTGAAATGGATATTCAAATTGCTGCGGAACAACACGGTTTAGAATATTGTATTATCCGTCCACATAATGTGTATGGTCATAATCAAAATATATGGGATCGCTATCGAAATGTATTAGGCATTTGGATGTATCAACACATTAATGGGTTACCGTTTACTATTTTTGGTGATGGTGCACAACAACGTGCATTTTCATGCATTGATGATTGCTTATTACCTTTATGGAAAGCAGGTAATGATAATCGTGCTAAAAACCGAATCATCAATATTGGTAGCTGGAAATATTGGAGTATTAAAGATGCTGCTGAAACATTAAAACGTGTAATAGGAAATGGTGAAATAAAACACGAACAAGCACGACACGAAGTAAAAGATGCTCTGCCTTCGCACGAACTAAGTGTTACTTTATTAGACTATGAAGATAAAACCACATTAGAACAAGGATTAACCGATATGTGGAATTGGGCTAAACAACAACCAAAGCGTCCTCAAAAATCATGGGATAGCTACGAATTAGAAAAAGGCATTTATGGCTTTTGGAAAAACAAATAATTATCATACTCACTTTTTTAGATTAATTTTTGATTAACAAGATTTCGATTTTATTACTATTGGTAATGATTGCAATGCAGTCTAGTGCACAAACTATTTCATTAGATCAAGATTTTAGAAATGATCAAGCACGTCGTTTACAATTATTAGCCCAAAAGGATTCATTGGGTAAGCCATTAGTGGATTCCACTATTAGTTTTATGGTGCAACCCATTCAAATGCAAAGGGGTTCCTATCCATTGAAGTTTTCAAAATCTTTTTTTAGCAAAGGTGATAAAGCAATTTTTAAATTTGCTGTATTGCCGTTTCAATTCAATCAGCAATATGTATCTAGTATTCCATATCAGGAATTAGACGGTCCGATGCTTGCAAGTAGTGGCTATCAGAATATGGCTTCGGGTGGCGTGTTTGCAAAACTAGGTCCATTAACCATTCAGTACCAACCACAATTGGTGAGTGCTCAAAATAGTGACTATACCAATATTAAGGGTACACCTACTTTTCAAAAAATGTATTGGGGCAATTCAAGTGTTCGCTTAAATATAGGGCCAGCATCCATCGGCATTAGTTCTGAAAATATTACCTGGGGCCCTTCTGTATTCAATCCACTCATTATGAGTTCCCATGCACCTGGATTTGTGCATGCCACTTTTAATAGTAGACGACCTTTAAAAACATTTATAGGAAGTTTTGAATGGCAGGTAATTGGTGCGTACTTGGACCCATTAGATGCACAATATGTAAATCTTGCAGAAGTTAATACTGCAATTGTACCAGGCAGGCGATATTATAATGGAGCTACAATCGTTTTTTCACCTAAGTTAGTCAAGGGATTAAGTATTGGTGTAGTTAGAGTTGTACAAGAACCGGAAAGTTTGTTTAAATCTAATAATCAATATTTTCCGCTCATTAATAATGTTGCCAGAACAAATGATGCAAGTTACTTAACCGAAATACAACGTGATCAGTATGGCGATTTTTTTGCGAGGTATTTAATGCAACCCTCCAATGCAGAATTTTACATGGAGTGGGGGCGTAATGATGCATACTATAATTTAAGGGATGCAATTCAAAGACTCGATCACTCTCGTGCTTATACTTTAGGTTTTCAAAAATTATTTAATATCAATGCCGACAAAACAAAATATTGGCAATTAGTTTCAGAATACACCAGAATGCAACAACCTCCATCTTGGCCGTTGTTAAGTGCTGGCACTTGGTATGTTCATAATAGCTGCTATCAAGGATATACCAATGAAGGCCAAATAATGGGTGCTACTTTAGGATTAGGGGGTAATGGTCAAACTATGCGTATAAGTAAATTTGATGGACTCAAGCGCTATGCTTTTCAACTAAATCGGGTAACGCATGATGCCGTTTATTTTGAAGATGCATTAGCTTACACCAACCCAAGTTTAACTAAATGGGTTGATTATGGCATTCGTGTTATGGCTGATATTCCATATAGGGGATGTATACTTTCAGGAACAATCGCTTACAAGCGTTCCTTTAATTATCAGTATTCCCAACCTGACAATGCTA
>CANCEU010000072.1 GCA_947375185.1 Chitinophagaceae bacterium | reverse complement strand
GGTCTTTATTTGAGTGGTAATATGCAGCAAGTAATTGAAGCCATCAACACAATGACTACCAATAAACAAGAAATTCAAATTTTTATCAGCTATTGCGGATGGGATGCATCAGAATTGGAAGCAGAGGTGGATAAGGGAAGCTGGACAATCAAATATTAAACTAATGACAAATCATTTGTCCATATCATATAATGACAGAACACTTTTTCACCTGTTACGGCATTTTTCTATGGTTAATGAAAACGCTATACAATGCTTAATTGACCGCGGATATAGCCAAGCATTAATTGACGAAAATTTACAAATTCCAGGCTCTAAATTTCACGATTTTTTTGCAACAGATATAAAATCTTTAATGCTCCAATGTGCAACTATTAAAGAAACAACCTCTTTAAGACAAAACGGCTACTTACATATTAGTTATGAATATGAACCATTGAAATTTCCAAAAGGAATTGGAACAATAGGAGTCATTTCATTAGAGGCATTAAAATCATTAACATCAAGCCAACCTGTTCTGAAAAAAAATAGAGGACATCTATTACTGCATACAACAGTTTCAGAACTTCCAACAACAAATACGCTAACACTTGTTTTAAAAGAACAACAAAGCAGTAATTTTTTAATCACTGCGTTTCCGGGACCTACCGCATTGCCATTGCCTTCAACAAAATTTAGTACTGAATTTAATGAAACATGCAAGTTGTTTTGGGAGCAACATGTTTTTTTAAGTTTACCCTAATTCCCAGCTTCTATCTTTTCTCCTTTCACTGGAGAATAATCCAATTTTAATACTCCATTTACTTTAAGTTGATCAAAATAACATTTAGCACCAGTTGCATTTGTCATGTCCTCCACATTTTGTAAATGAAAATGCAAATGCGGTTCTGATGAATTTCCAGAGTTTCCACATAAACCTAATAACGCTCCAGTGCTTACTTTCTGACCCTGCTTCACTACAATTGAATGTTGTTTAAAATGAGCAAAGAAAGCAAACTCGCCATTTGCTGTTTTAATGATAACAGTATTCCCTGGTATATAAATAGGATTCAGCACTCCTGGAATATTATCTTTTACGCCATCCACCACCAATACTACTTCACCATCACATGGTGCATATAATTCCTTACCAAAAGCATAATAGTCCTCATTAGACTCCCCTGTACCTTTGTGGGTAGCACCTTGCACATCTTTAATCAGGATATCAAAAGCATTTTTTTGAGCAACACTTTCTACATGGTAGTTTTGCTCCTTTGTGTCTCCACCCCATGTTACTAACCATTCACCCTTAAATGGCAATTTCATTTTGGTAGTGCTCCTTATAATATCTTTAGCTTCAGTATATGGTTTAAATAATAAACCTGCAATTTCATTCTTTGAATTCAATGTTATTGTCATTCCTAAAACAGCATTATCAAAAGTAGTTTCGTATAATGCGGAAGCACTTTGTAATCTCACAAACCTTATTTTCTTAATAGATCCTAATTGCGATTTCAACCCTGCGCTTACTTGTGTAAATTTTTCAATTGGTAAGGCCGCATTCATTTCAGAAGAAAACATCGCCACAATACTGTCATTTTTACTTTCATTAAAAAAAGACACAAATTTCGTTGATACTTGTTTGTAGTTGTCTTTTTCTATTTGAGCATTTGCAATATGAAATGATAAAAGTAAAACTGTTAAGATGAATAGATTTTTCATGATGGAAAGTTAATGAAAAATTGGGGATGGCCGACTGCGTCGGCTTCCTCGTGAGGTCGCCTTACCCAAAGCCTCTCAAACATCAAACTTTGGGATTGCCAATGCTGCGCATTGTCATCCCCAACAGTTCGCCTTACCCAAAGCCTTTCAACTAAACGCAAAGCGTTTAGTTGTCTTTTTTGCTTCTCGTCTGTTTACGAAAGCGCGCTTTCGACACAGCCTCAAAACAAAAAAGCCTCTCACTTTCGTGAGAGGCTTTGTAGCCAATATTGTACTACATTCTAACCAAATGTGGAGGGATTTGAGGGAGTTACACAAAATGGCGAAGTTATTTAAAATGCTTAAAATCAATGATTTTGACCAAAATAAAAGGGGTGATTAATGAAGAACAGTGCACCAGCAGAATGATTAAAAAAATTGATTAACTTTGTTTAACTAAATACTGCATGAGAGATGACATACAACATATCCTTTCTGGAAAGAGCCAAGTTAAGTACCATCATCTTATCCAAGCAGCCTGCAGTTACCTTAAAGGAAGCCAAGGAACAAGCGCAATGGCTAAAGACCAACAGCAGCACAAAGAAGAAGAAACAAAGAGCTTAGTTCAATTTGCAGATGACAATAATTTTTGGGTAGAGAATATCAATATAGATTTATACGTTTCGCAAGGTGCCGAACAGAAGGTCTACTTAAAAGATGGCTCAACTGTTCTTAAATTGAATGATGCAATTTACTACGCAAGTTGGGTTGATTATTTTCACAACCTCTTACTGAATAATTTATTTTTCCCTGATACTGCATATCAACTATTGGGTTTTCACAAAGATTTGGATGTATTATATGCTGTGGTTGAACAGCCATTTGTAAAAGCAAATGAAAAAACAGATTTGAATATGGTAAAAGCCTTTTTAGAAAACAATGGCTTTATAAATAAAAAGAACCACGACTATTATAATGAGGAACTAAATTTGATTCTAGAAGATCTTCATGACGAAAATGTACTGACCCAAAATGGAATGCTTTATTTTATAGATACTGTGTTTTACATTGTTAGTCCAAAATAATCACTTTTCTAAAAGTTCCTTAAAAACAAAAAGTCGGCCCTTAAAGCCGACTTTCCAAAGTCATAGGTTATTCTTTAAAATAATAGTTATTTTATAAAATAACACTGTAGCCAATATTGTACTACATTCTAACCAAATGTGGAGGGATTTGAGAGAATTCTATAGTTTGGTTGGAGTTTTTGAAAAGTTCCTTAAAATTAAAAAAGCAGGCAATTAATGCCTGCTTTTTTAGCTCCTATATTATTCTCATGAATAACAATGTAGCCAATATTGTACTACATTCTAACCAAATGTGGAGAGATTTGAGATATTTTTATACAATGGTTAATGCTTTTGAAAAAATTATGAAAACCAAAAAGAGCTAATTTAAGGGTCACTTTGTTACAAAATATAAATATTTTTACCATAACTTTATTACATAAATATTCAAAATTTACTATAACTTTGATACATGTTTAAAAGAAAGCTATTATTAGAACTTGAAAAATGGAGGCAAAATATACCCCGTAAACCACTTGTAATTAGAGGTGCTAGGCAAGTTGGAAAAACTACACTTGTGAATCAATTTGCAGCACAGTATGAACAATATATCTATTTAAACCTGGAACTATCAGAAGACAAAGAACCCTTTGAAAATTTCACATCCATTGAGAACTTATTAAACACATTATTTTTTCTTAAAAATAAAACATTAGCCAAAAAAAGTACCACACTAATATTTATTGATGAGATACAGGAGGTTCCGAAGGCATTAAATATACTAAGATACTTTTATGAACTAGCTCCTGAAATTTCTGTTATTGCCGCAGGTAGTATGCTTGAAACTTTATTTGATAAGAATATAAGTTTCCCAATTGGCCGTGTTGAATATAAAGTTATCAGACCAGTTTCATTTCCAGAATTCCTATCTGCTATTGGTGAGAACGCAGCATTAGAACAGTTAACACAAGTCCCAGTAGCTGCATTTGCACAATCAAAATTATTAAGCTTGTTTCATACTTATGCTTTAATAGGAGGCATGCCTGAAATCGTTCAACATTACGCAACACATAAAGATCTTGTAGCATTAGGACCTGTTTATGACTCATTAATTAGTGGATACATGGAAGATGTTGAGAAATATGCCAAAAGCAATGCACAAATATTGCATATTAGGCATTGTATTCAAAACTCATTTGCTCAAGCTGGTAAAAGGATAAAGTTTGAAGGTTTTGGCAACTCCGCCTATAAGTCGCGCGAAATGGGAGAATCATTGCGTACTTTAGAAAAGGCCTTACTCATGCAATTAGTTTATCCTTGCACCTCTGCATCCTTACCAATGGTTCCAGACATAAAAAAATCACCAAGATTACAAATTTTAGATACCGGATTATTAAATTACTTTGTAGGGATACAGAAGGAAATAATTGGTACTGATGATTTAAATCGTATTTACCAAGGAACGTTAATTGAACATCTTATTGGTCAAGAATTATTAGCGTTTCAATATAATGCACTAAGTGCGCTGCACTTTTGGGTAAGAGAAAAAAAAGAATCAACTGCTGAAGTTGATTATCTATTCCAATATGATGGATTGATTATACCTATTGAAGTTAAATCCGGTAAAGAAGGCACACTAAAATCATTGCATAGTTACATGGATATAGCTCCACACATTTTTGCTATTCGATTTTATGCAGGAGCATTAAATATTTCAGATGCCATAACCCAAAACGGAAAGCAATACAAAATTCTTAACCTTCCATACTATCTAGGTTCTCAAATTGAGAAATATTTTGATTGGTTTATCCTCCAAACAAAAAAAGTCGGCCACTAAAGCCGACTTTCTAAATTCGTATATTATTCTCAAGAATAACACTGTAGCGAGACCGGGATTTGAACCCGGGACCTCAGGGTTATGAATCCTGTGCTCTAACCAACTGAGCTACCTCGCCGAATACCTATTGGTTATACCCTTTAAAGGGTGGCAAAACTACTTAATTTTTTTGAAATTATGGGTTCACTTTT
>CANCEU010000071.1 GCA_947375185.1 Chitinophagaceae bacterium | reverse complement strand
AAGTCGACTGGTATCACACGACCTGTTACTGAGCGTACTGAGGTTAAACCGATAATGACAGGGATTATTGAATCTATATTTTACAAGGAAGGTGATAAGGTGGAGAAAGATGCCGTGATACTTAGATTAAAAGACCCCAATACCAAGGGTAAAGTTATCTTAAACAACTTTGAGATTAATCAACGTGAGCAGTTTATACATGATTTGAATATTCTAACTACTTCAATTGAATTGGACAACACTACTTTAGATAAACTAACCGCTCCTTTATATAAACAACAATTAGCTAAGTTTACGCACCAAAAACAGGACTTAGAAGCGTCTATAAACAAAGCGAAAAAAGAATTAGACATTAACACACCACTTGCCAAGGATAAAATAATCAGTGGCAAGGAGTTTTACGATATAAATATCAACTATCAAAAGTTGGAATCTTCTTATAAAGCGTTTGTGCAGGAACAACTTAGTACTTGGCAACAGGAGTTAGCTCGTTATAAATTAGAACTCTCTCAATTCAAACAAACACTTAATGTGGTTAATACCGATGCATCATATTATTTGGTTAAAGCACCCACATCAGGTATTATACAAGGTATTAATACAAGGTACCAAGGTGGGTTATTACAAGCAAATGAAACCTTGTGTACCATTTCACCTGAAGGCGACTTAATTGGTGAGTGTTATGTTCCCACTCGCGATATTGGACTTTTAAAAGTAGGACAACCAGTTAGGTATCAAATGGAAGCTTTTGACTATAATTACTTTGGTGTACTAACAGGAAAAGTGGCAATGATTGACAATGATTTTACTATCATTAATAATACTCCAGTTTTTAAGGTTAGATGCAGTTTTGATAGCACCCAATTACATTTAAAAAATGGATTTACAGGTAAGCTTAAAAAAGGTCTCAATTTTCAAGCCAGGTTTATAGTAGCTAGAAGATCTCTATGGCAACTATTATATGATAAAATGGATGATTGGTTAAATCCAAACGCACCACCTAACACCACAACTGCTGCCAATTGAATAATTCTTCTAAAATAAAACAAAGGGACATCACCGATTGCGGTGCCGCTTGTTTGGCATCTATTGCAGCTCATTATCAGTTGCAGATGCCAGTGAGTCGCATTCGTCAATATGCAGGAACAGATAAAAGAGGAACCAATGTACTTGGATTAATTGAGGCTGCTGAAAAATTAGGTTTTCAGGCAAAGGGTGCTAAAGGAACACTAGATAGTTTATCTAAAATCCCACTTCCTGCCATTGCGCACGTTATATTAAAAAACGGACTTCATCACTTTGTCGTAATATATAAAGTAACCAAGAAGGATATTACTTTTATGGATCCTGCAGATGGTGGGTACCATAAAAATATAATTTCTGATTTTGAGAAAATTTGGAGTGGGGTTATTGTACTAATTCTCCCTGATGAAGGATTTGCTAAAGGAAACGAAACCACCTCTAATACTAAAAGATTTTGGCAGTTAATAATGCCCCATAAAGGAATCATGATTCAAGCATTAGTTGGTGCAGTTGTTTATACTATACTTGGGTTGTCTACCTCCATTTATATGCAAAAGCTGATTGACTTTGTGTTACCCGATGGGAATATCAGACTCCTTAATTTATTGAGTATTGGAATGATAGTGATACTTGTATTTCAGGTTTTTATTGGAACCTTTAAAACCATATTGGGATTACAAACAGGTCAGCAAATTGATGCAAGACTGATTCTTGGGTATTACAAACACTTATTAAAGCTACCTCAACGCTTCTTTGATACCATGCGTGTAGGTGAAATTACAAGTCGTATTAATGATGCCGTTAAAATAAGGATGTTTATTAATGATGTTGCGTTAAGTATGATAGTTAACGTGTTGATTGTTGGATTCTCGATAGCTCTCATGTTCCTATACTATTGGAAATTAGCAGTAATCATGCTCTGCATAGTTCCTATTTATCTAATAATCTATTGGATTAGTAATACAGTAAACAAGAAGTGGCTAAGAACATTAATGGAAAATAGTGCTGAATTAGAGACGCAACTCGTTGAAAGTATCAGTACCGCAGGCACCATTAAAAGGTTTGGTATTGAAGAGTATGCCAATACCAAGACTGAAAACAAATTTTATACCCTACTTCATACTATATACAAAAGCGGGATTAAGGGACTTTACCTAGGGACTAGTGCTGATTTTGCTACTAGGTTGTTTACCATAGTCATACTTTGGGCAGGTGCCTACTTTGTAATTAATAGAGAACTTACTCCCGGAGAATTATTGTCCTTTTATGCCCTTATTGGTTATTTCACCGGCCCAGCAAGTTCATTGATTGGAGCTAATAAAAGTATACAAGATGCTTTAATTGCCGCTGACCGTTTATTTGAGATTATTGACTTGGAAATAGAAAGTAGTGACTTAAATAAAGTTGAACTTACCCCTGAACTAATTGATGATATTCATTTTAACAATGTATATTTTAGATACGGTACCAGGGCTATGGTATTTGAGGGATTGAACCTTGCAATCAAAAAAGGCAGCTCCACGGGTATTATTGGGGAGAGTGGAAGTGGTAAATCTACGCTACTATCCCTACTTCAAAACTTGTATCCTTTGAAAGAAGGTAATATTACAATTGGAGGCTTAGACTTGCAACATATCTCCAATAAGAGCTTAAGAAGTGCAGTATCAGTAGTGCCTCAACAAATTGACCTTTTTGCAGGAACCGTAATAGAGAATATCGCCATTGGTGATTATGAACCTAATATGCAAAGAATTCTTGAACTATCAAAAATGCTTGGCATTAGTGATTTTATAGAGCAGTTACCATCAGGGTATAATTCATTACTTGGTGAGCAAGGTGTAAACCTGTCTGGTGGACAAAGACAAAGGATTGCCATTGCAAGAGCGTTGTACCGTAACCCTGAGATACTCATACTTGATGAAGCAACTTCCAACCTTGACCAACTAAGTGAATCAAAGGTTCAAGCTACACTTGAATGGTTTAAATCAAAGGGTAAGACTATTATACTAATCGCACATCGCCTGAATACCATTAAAAAATGTGATGAGATATTAGTACTTAAAGCAGGGAAGCTAATTGAACAAGGAACACATGACTCACTATCAAACAATACAGAATCCTATTACTATACATTTTGGAAAACTAATAATTAAATACATAAAACCTAAACAAATGAAAAAAACAACATTAAGCATTGCTTTTGTACTGTCAATCAGCATTCTGACCAATGCGCAGAATTCAATAAACTTGAGTCAAGGTTTGAAAGTACACTTAGTAAACAAATCTTTAAATACAATAAAGCAAAATGTAATGGGTCAAGATATTGAAATTAAATCTGATGTATCATTAGATATTGATGTGGAAGTAAAATCCACAACTCCGGACATACTTTTATCTCATACAATTAAAAGAGTACAAATTAAATCTGAAGGAATGGGAAACTCAATGTTATTTGACTCTTATAAGAAAGAGGATAGAGAAAACCAGATAGGTCAACTGTTAACAGGTACAATCGATAAACCATTGGATTTTCATATTTCAAGTGTGGGTGCACCAATCGAGAACAAGCAAGTTGACCCTACATTTGAAGCAGCAAAGAATGTGCTGGGTGATATTGATGAGTTAAATACAGAGCTTGTTGTGGCAATACCTAAACATTTAAAAATTGGAGATAAATGGTCTGACGAGCAAAATAAAGATACTAGTCATAAAAGCAAAATTGACTATAGTGTTAATTCAATTACAAATGACGTGGCTATTTTAAGCTTTAGTGGGATTATTGACAAAAAGCAAAAAAAAACGCTACAAGGGATGGAAGCCACAGTTACATCTAATACAACAACTACAGGTGATTTAACAGTAAATACAAAAACTGGATTGATAAAAGAAAAAAAGTCAGAGTATCGTTCAAAAGGTACTACTGAGATTATGGGACAGAATATACCTTTTACTATGTCTAGAAGTATTAATAGTTCAAGTAAATAATTAAATAACTCAATTATGAAACAACAAGAAATTAATTTAATCGGACAATCTACTGGGAAAAAAATTGCAACTAGATTAATTGATTTTATCAATTCAATTAATTCAAATCGAAGTGCATTTGAAAGAAGATGTAAAATCTCAAATGGGTATTTAAATAAACTATTAGTTAAAGGAAATTCAATTGGGTCTAAAATATTAATCAGGATCAAATGTCAGTATCCTAACTTAAATGTCAATTGGATCATAACAGGAGAAGGTAATATGATAGATGACACATTTTAAAATAAATATTATGACAATTAGAGAAATTGCAAAACGGTATAATGAATTAGCTAAAGAAAATAGGTATGATTTAATACAGAATGAGCTGTATTCAGAAGACTGTGAATCAATTGAACCAATGCACTCAACTTTACTTAGAAGTATTAAAGGAAAATCTGCAATTAAATTAAAAGGATTGGAATTTAGTAAAATGATAAAGGAAGTGCATAGCTCATACTCGGGTTCGCCAAGTATTGCAGGTCAGTTTTTTAGTCTTGAAATGGGAATGGACATAACCTTAATCGATGGAACAAGATTAGAATTAGATGAAATATGTGTATTCCAGGTTAGAGACGAGAAAATAATTTCAGAACAATTTTTTTATTAATATAATTAATGTTAAATAAACTGCTATACTACTATAATAATTTAAATTCAGATAATTTCTCAATTCTTGTAAATTACGGTGACTTATCAGAATATTCCTATGACCAATTGAGCAATATACTTTTAAAATGGAATAAAATTTTGCTTCAAGGGGGTGAACATTTTGATGTAGAATGGTATGATAAAAATACAAGAATCAAAATTAGATTTAATAA
>CANCEU010000070.1 GCA_947375185.1 Chitinophagaceae bacterium | reverse complement strand
CCATACTTGTAAAGACATTTACAAATGTCATATTTAGTAAAGGAGTTAGCCACTAATATCTTTATACTTAACTTATTGTAAACCCACCCATTGGTGGGTTTTTTATTTTAGTAGTTTACTCATATCAGATGTTGCCATTAACCTCGTATGATCTAACAATTCAACTAATGCCATTGTTTTCTGTGTCTTCATATCCGATAAACCCTTTATAATGGTATAGGAATCTTTTAGTAAGTAAAATACATTCGTACTTAGATTTACTGTTTTTTGATTATTTATTGATGCAATTATTTGCGAGTGGTATAACTCATCTATTTCATATAATTGTTTGGTGTATTGCTTTATAATTGTTTTTGAAGTTTTTTCTTTTATAAAAATAGTGGGCTGAAGTAAACACCATTCATTTAATAAGCGCAGCCTCCTTGGACTATTAGCAGCAATCATATCAGCACTAAGTGCATACACGAGTCCATCAATTTTATAACGAAGCGTGTTATAAATTGCCATAGCACTATCTCTTCCTTCGTTATTGTGTGTTGCATCACTTTTTTTGAAGGCATTGCTTGCATACATTTCAGTAGTGTATTTTATCTCAATCAATCGATTAATAAAATCCTGCTGCGCATGGGCAGCAGGAGTAAATAATACAAGCATTGTAATTAGTAATAAATTTTTCATAGTGCTTTACATATTTATAAAAAGAAATTTCTATTTTCTAGTAATCCCTCAGTTTGTGGATTTTGATCATACCCATTGTGACTTAAATCGGCATTTACCAATTGAATAACTAAATCCAAAGGTTTACTATTTCCGTATTGCAATAAGTTTTTGATTAAGTAGTAGGTAAATGCACCATTATACCTATTGTTGATAAATGCATCAGCACTTAATTCACTCGAAGCGCAAGCACTTAATAATGCGCCATTTAAAGGCCTGGTAATGGGTGCTTCCATCGCAAAATCAGTATTTTGATATGCTTCTTTAGCACCTCTAAAGTATCGATATTGGTTGCATCCTGGCATTTGAGGGTCTCTAGATAGGTCCTCGGCATGACAGGAGTCCGAAATCCATATAAAATGCACTCCTTTGGGTATACCCGCAAACAAATAGGCAAACTCCTTATCTCTTAAAGTGGTATCACTGCTGCCATTAAAATCATAAGGGCAAATGACTTCATCTAATCCATCTTTTTCAATTGCCTCCTGCATAGTGGGCAATTGGGCACCATGACCACTATAATGAAATAATAATTGATCACCTGGTTGAGCACCTTCAATCAACCATTTAATTTGTGTTACGATTCCTTTTTTAGTGGCTTGTATATCAGTCAATTTTTTAATATTTTCTTTTGAATACACTTTACTTGTTTCTGTTATAAAATGTTCCATATCTAAAATATCATTTACACAGCCCCTTAATTCATTGCGAGGATCGGGGTATTTATTAATACCAACTAATAGTGCTTTGTTTTTCATAATAATTTATTTTTGTTTATTGAATGTATAATTAAATTATATCCTTTCAATTATTAATTATACTTTCATATTAACAATGTAAACGTATTAATAGAAAGGGTTCTAGCGATTTTTGATACAACTCAATAGGACACTTATTTGCTACTATTTTCTAAATCGAAAACATGCTAAATATTTTTTATGAAAAATAATAACACCATTCATTTATTAAAAAGTTTTATGCTTTTTTTAATTGCATTAATACTTTTAGTTACAACCGCACCATTTGGTTTTTTATATGCATTGATTCGACAAATAGTTTTTGAGAAAGTAAAAACCCTGAATATATTTTTTATCGAAATGGCACTGGTTTTAGATGAAGCAGGTAATGTAGTAATGCAACATTTGTTAAATGATACTTTATTGATCAAAAATGCAAATACGTATTACTTTGGCAATAAAAAGGAAACTATTAGTAGTGTAATTGGAAAAAATGCCCTTACCGACACACTTGCGCCTTTGGGCAAAGCCTTAAATGCTTTTTTAAACTTGATTGATAATGGCCATTCTCTCAACTCCATTATTTATGATGTTAAAGTGCGTGAGGAGCAAAATGCTCAATAATTACTGAATAAATGCCCTTAAATAGTTAACTTTAGGCATAATTTCCCCCCATTTTTTAATACCTTTATATGGTAAATTTGGTTAATCCATTTTTGCCCTAACTTATTCATTTTCTGTGACTAAGAAAGGCGAAGCCATGAAAAAAACTAATATGTTTGAATCCATCTTAAAATTTAGCTGCTCATTTGGTATAAAATCTTGGATTACCTCCTTTATTTTTTGCTTTTTACTTACCTCATGTATTAAATCTGGGTATACCGAAGCAGTGGTTTATGATAGCAATTTTGCTAGTGGCGATACGCTACATTTAAAGGGAGCTATTTTATGGAAATGGAATAATCAAACGATTGTTGGTAGATATAACAATGGGGGTTTCGAGTTAAATCTTTCAAATTTACCAAAACATACAGCAGTTGAAATTACAGCAACTCCATATTTTCATGATAGCTGGGATGGTAGTTCCAATGTTGGTGCAATTGATGGACCAGATTTGTGGCGTATGACTGTAGATGGTCAAGATCTTGTTTATTCTACTTTTTCAAATTCGGTTTGTAATCCATTGTATTGCTTGCAACAATCCTATCCATTGTTTTATGGATATGTTAATAATCCGCCCTTTACCAATTCAGTCCAAACTTTACCAGGTGTTGGTCATTGTAGTAGCGTTGATGTTACAAGCGTTTATAAAATTGTAAAAACTATTTCTCACACAAGTAGCAATATTAAAATTAGCTTTCGCGATTTTTTAGTGCAAACAAATGTGTCTAATAAATTATGTGATGAGTCATGGTCATTAAGTGGACTCACAATTAAATTAATAAATACACCTTAATTTATTTTTTAAAATTTGAAATTTAATATTCCTGCCATTGGGCAGTTTACAGCCTTATTAATTTTAAACATCACCAACGCTATATTCCAGTTGGCGGTAATTCCTTTATTGATTCATAACACCAACAATAATTTGGTAGGTACTTATTTCTTGGTGCTTTCCTTTGGTGTTTTAGCAAGTATTTTTATCAATTTTGGAACCGGTCAAACTGCAGTAATTGAAATTAGACAAGCTAATGAAAATAAATTAGTATATCCGCAAATTGCAGCTAACATTATTAGCCTACGCTTTTGGGCTTTGTTAGTGGCTTTAATCATTTGTTTGACTTTACCATTTTTAATCAATAACGGTTGGATGTATTTATGTTCTATTCCATTATTGATTTCTGAATTTATCAATCCTCAATATTTTTTAATTGCAACATACAATGTAAAGCAGTATAGCTTATGGAATTCGGCTATGCGTATCGCTGTTTTTGTGGGCATTTATTTTTTAAGAACACAGAATCATTTAGTAGCCATTGCTTTAACCATGTCGGGCCTAGGTGTTTTATTATTGCATTTAAAATATGTAAACCAAGCCTTTTTTTTGAAAAATATTTTTAAATTGTGGCCTAGTTTTCATAAATCTAAACAACTCATAAAAGCACAGGCATTGGTTTTGGGTAATGGATTAACTGTACACTTGCAACAATCTTTATTTTTATTTGCACTTCCTAATTTTGTCACACCAGTATTTTTATCAGCATATGGTTTAATTGATAAACTAATTTCAAGTGGTAGAATGTTAGTGAATGCTTATAGCGCTGCCGTTATGCCACATGCTGCAGGAACACATCAGCAGGGAAAAGAAAATTGGGAAAAATTAAAAAAACAACAAAATAAAATTTTAACCATACTGTGTTTAGTTGCAGCAGCAGTATTGTACTTTTTCCCAGAACAAATTTTATCCATTTTATTATGGGGCAAGAAAAATGCAAATGTTGAATTTTTTGACCAAGCAACTATACTATTAAAATTAATTGCCCCGGTTCCTTTATTGATTGCACTGAATGTTTTAAACGTGACCGAACTAATTTTAGAAAAAAAATACCTTGCCTATTTTATAGCTGGCTTATTAGTATTGTTAGTGGCTATTTTATTTGTCGTATTTATGTACTTGGGTTTGCCTATTAAAGTGGCAGGTTATTATCCAATTATTATTGAAGGAAGTTGTTTGTTGATTTATTTTTTAATATTAAAGGGACTGAGAAATGCAAAAAATTAAATTAGCATTATTGGTCGTTGCTATTTTTGTGTTCACATTTGTTTGCGTAAATACTTTATATGCGCAAACTATTATTGCAAAAGACAGTTTAAAAATAACACCACTTCCTTTTAAAACAACTATTCAATGGGTAGGTGATCATCCTTATGATTGGAATGATGGTGCTATGATTCCTGCTAAGGGGTTGCAACAATATTTGAATGGAGGTGTGAATATGAAATGGAAACAATTTGAACTACAAATTGCGCCCGAATTAGTTGTTGCTCAAAATTTAGCTTTTCAAGGTTTTAGCCTCTCGATGGATAAAACCCAATGGCGGGATTATTATCATTTTTATAATTTTATTGAGGAGCCGGAACGCATGGGTAATGGCCAGTACAATAAATTATGGTGGGGTCAATCCTTTTTAAAATACCATTTTAAAAATACCGCTGTTGCTATTTCTACTGAAAATAAATATTGGGGTCCTACATTTCGCAATGCATTAATTCTTTCTAATAATGCTGCTGGATTTCCTCATATAAGCTTAACAAATGACAAACCGGTTGTAAATAAGTTAGGTAGTTTTAATTATGAATTTATTTGGGGCGAACTTATCAATGGCAATTACCCCCCTCCAGGCAATTACCTTTCCTATAATGGAGAATTAATGTATGCGCAAAAGGAAGATCGCGCGCGCGCATTTCAAGGAACGCATATCAACTACACTCCAAAATGGTTTTCTAATTTAACATTAGGCTTTGAGCAATCCTTTATGCAATATGAGGATCAATTATATGGCATTGCAAATTATATTCCACTTAAAAATATTATTTATCGATTGCCTAACGATATTTTGAATCAACCTATTACCCTTACAGCATTTTATTTTAATTATAATTTGCCAGCAGTGCATGCTATATTTTATGGCGAGTATGGTTGGAATTTAAACAGAACTACTTTTAGAAATTGGTTAATTCAGCCTGACAAAGGAATGGCGAATGTGCTAGGATT
>CANCEU010000069.1 GCA_947375185.1 Chitinophagaceae bacterium | reverse complement strand
GAATTAAATGATTTGGAAGCACAACTTCCAAATGTTCATAATTATCATGTGAGTCACAAAGAAGTGGGGAATAAAATTATTTTCTTGCGTAAGTTAACGAAAGGAGGCAGCACCCATAGCTTTGGTATTCATGTTGCTAAGATGGCGGGCATGCCAAACATACTTGTGAATAGAGCCAATGATATTTTGAAAGAAATGGAATTAAAGAATGCGGGCAATACGAATAACACACCTAGTGCTGCTGCCTCAACAGATCAGTTTCAATTATCCATATTTGATGCGCACACCGAAACATTTGAATCCATCCGAAAAGAATTATCCGAGATAGATATTAATAACTTGACGCCTGTCGAAGCACTGATGAAACTTCAAGCAATCAAGCAAAAACTGAACTAATAAAACTATGCAAAATACTTTTGCATATAGTCGTGAATTCTTTTTTGTAATCCTGTGCTTACTGGAACCAATGGCAATCTAAATTCATTTTCAATCACTCCTTGCTCTGCTAAGAATGCCTTAATGCCACAAGGATTGTTTTCCTCATACATATACGTATACCCTTCAACCATTAAATCATTCAATCGCTTCGCCATGCTAAAATCACCAGCCATACAATAACGAATCATATCACTAAAAGGCTTCGGAAACGCATTGGCAGCAACGCTAATGACCCCATCCATACCACAAGCTATTTGAGCCATTACAATTTCATCATCACCACTTACTACTAAAAAATCGCTAGGACGATCTTTTAAAATATCAATGCTTTGTGCCATTTCAGGACCTGCTTCTTTAATACCCCCAATATTTGGATGTGCTGCCAAACGTAGTGTAGTAGCTGCAGTCATGTTGCGTCCTGTTCTACCTGGAACATTGTATAATAATATTGGCTTTGGCGCCGCATTAGCCAATGCGATATAATGTTGATACAATCCTTCCTGTGAAGGTTTGTTATAATAAGGAGTCACACTTAAAATAGCTTCTACTTTACTTAAATCAAACTTGCTAAATGATTTGATTACCTCAGCGGTATTATTACCACCAATACCAATTACAATAGGAACACGACCATTCACTTTTGCAACTGTACAATTAAATACTTCCACTTTTTCTTCGGCGGATAGAACCACCGATTCCCCTGTTGTACCAAGGGTTACAATATAATCAAGTCCTCCCGCAATTTGAATATCAATTAAGTTTTCAAGTGCTGCAAAGTCAATGCTTTTATCTTTTTTAAACGGCGTAACCAATGCTACACCTGTTCCTTTTAGGGTTTGTCTTAACATGTAGTGTTATAATTATGCTTCCTCGAAGAAGCCCATTTTACTATATTTTTCGATTCTATTCTCAACTCTGGTTGCTGGCGCAATGTCTTTAACTTCATCCAAGGCTTTAATAATTTGTGCCTTTAATTTTTGTGCCGCTTCCTCGTAACTCCAATGCGCTCCACCATATGGCTCGGACACAATTTCGTCAATTAATCCAAAACCTTTCATGTCGTTCGCCGTTAATTTTAATTGCTCAGCAGCCAATTCTTTTTTATCCCAGCTTCTCCATAAAATGGAACTACAACTTTCAGGTGAAATAACGGTATACCAGGTATTTTCCATCATTAAAGTCTTATCTCCAACACCAATACCCAAAGCACCTCCACTAGCGCCTTCACCAATGATACAAATAATGATAGGCACTTGTAAACGGATCATTTCATAAATATTACGCGCAATAGCCTCTCCCTGACCTCTTTCCTCGGCCTCTAGGCCCGGAAATGCACCAGGAGTATCAATCAAGCAAACCACTGGTTTATTGAATTTTTCGGCCAATTTCATCAATCTTAGGGCTTTTCGGTAACCTTCGGGGTTCGCCATACCAAAATTTCTCATTTGGCGGGCCTTTGTATTACTTCCCTTTTGCTGGCCAATCATCATCACTGTTTGGCCATTTAATTCGGTAAATCCACCTACCATGGCCTTGTCATCCTTTACATTTCGGTCCCCATGAAGCTCAATAAACTTATCGCACATTAAATGAATGTACTTTAAAGTATATGGTCGGTCGGGATGGCGACTTAATTGCACCCTTTGCCACGGAGATAGTGTCTCAGTAAGGGCTTTACGCTTATCAACAATAGATTGTTCTAACTGTTTAATAGTTGCAGAAAGGTCAATTTTAGGGTTTTTTTCCGCTAATTTCTTAGTAGCATCAATTTGCTCATACAACTCCTTAATGGGTTGTTCAAATTCCAAAAACTGTCTATTAGGGTATTCTGGCATATGGTTAGTTTGGGCTGTAAAAATAATACAACAATTTTTAATAAAAGATTTGTTTAAAAAACTTCTTTCCCCTTATCTTTGCAACCCGGAAACGAAAACGCTTTCGGAAGTTCTTGGATCGGTAGTTCAGTTGGTTAGAATGCCGCCCTGTCACGGCGGAGGTCGCGGGTTCGAGTCCCGTCCGGTCCGCTAGGTTAAACCGCCTAGATTTAAAAACCCTTGTAATGCTTTATTACAAGGGTTTTTTGTTTTATATTGCTTTAGAAAAATTCGCAATTTTCCTCAAATTGTTTCAACTAGGTTTCAATTAATCAATAAAATGTTTCAACATGAACCAAAAGGTATCATTGAAGTATTACTTATTAACTACCCGAACTAAAGTAGGCAGTTTGCCTATTTATCTTCGAATTACGGCTAATAGAAAGAAATCTGAGTTATATACTGGTTACACCTCTACTCTCAAAGAATGGAGTCAAGACGAGCAATTAATTAAGAACAACCCGACCATTAACCAAGAACTTACAAAATTAAAAGGCAAAGTATATGAACTTATTATAGACCTAGAAAAGAGAAATAAGCCAATTTCAGCCAATATTCTTAAAACCTTACTATCAGGAAAGGATTCAATTGATATATCCTTAATCGAGTTCTTTACTAAGCATTTAACAGAAATTGAAATAAGAAAAGAGATTAAACCTATATCAATTGCCAAATACAAGCAATCTCTAAATTCTTTAAATGACTTTATACCCTATAAATACAAAATAGTTGATTTGAACTTAAATCAAATAGACTATGACTTTATTAATTCTTATGACCTCTACTTAAGAGAAGTTCACAATTTGCACAAAAACACAATAAATAAGTACCATACTAGATTAAAAACGGTTCTATTAAGAGCATTAGCAGAAGGACACTTAATTAAACAACCCTATGCGAATTTTAAACTTAATTCAGTTAAAACTGATCGTGAGTTTCTGAGCCAAGATGAATTAAATAAAATAATAAATCTTGACCTTACGCACAATCCTAGCTTAGATAAAGTAAAAGATATATTTATTTTCTCGGTTTATACTGGACTTAGGTTTGAAGATGCCCAGAGCTTAACAATAAATAATTTAATAAAATACAAAAACAAGTCATTTCTAAAATTTATTCAACAAAAAACAAATAGAGCAATTGAAATACCATTATTAAAACCTGCAATTGATGTTATAAATAAATATAAAAACACAGATGAAAGAATAGTCATGAATAAACTATTGCCTAAAATTTCTAATCAAAAAGTGAATATGTATTTAAAGGTAATTGGGGATTTAAGTGGACTAAATAGAAAAATAAGCCATCATATAGCACGACATACATTTGCTACTACTATATGTCTTAATAATAAAATGCCATTAGAGGACGTAAGTATGCTACTAGGACATTCTAGTATTAAGACCACTCAGATATATGGCAAAATTACTCAAGAAAGATTATTTAATTCAATGCAATCAATTTCTAAAAAAATATAATTATGAACACTTTAGAATTATCGAAAATAATAAGGGAAATATACGATTCTGTTATTGTTGATTATGAAAAAGGGTTTGAATTTTTTAAACAAACTCACAAAAATATTCCAAATAATTGTTATGACTTATTTTGCAATGGAATTAAAAGAATGTGTCAAATATATATAATTGAGAACCCATATCCTAATCCCACGACTTTAACATTTGATAAAATGTGTATTTATATAGATAATGATTTTATAACAAACAACCCATTAGTTAAATTAGAATTCAGGGAAAATCCAGTTGTAGATTGTACTTCATTCGTAAAATATTTTAAATTATTAAAAGATGAAGGAACAATTACAAATACAATAGAAGAATTAAGTGATATATTATCATCAATAACAAGCTTTAGTCCTTCAACCATAAGAACTTACCTTGGAGATATTGAAAAATTATCCAAGGCAGAAATACTATTACCGGAAGATTATGGGAAAATCAAAAAAAAGAATTAATCTTTTTTAGTAAAACCATCAATAATTTTACCGGCATGCGGAGTTAAAACCTGAACTAAAATATTTTCTATTACACTTTTTGGCATGCCGAATATTTGCCCACTTTTCTCATTATCTTGGTCAAATTCCATTTCTAAAGTTGAAAGTTCAGATTCAAGTATACTATTCTGTTTTAAAAGTTCTTCATTTCTAAATTCAAGCATATTAATTTTTGATAATAATTCGAAATTCTTAGATTTTTCATCTAATATAGCTTTATAAGTTTCGGGGATGTAAAGTTCTGCTTTTGAGTTTTGAACTTGTTTCGGGGACTCGTAGCTTGGTCTAATGCTATCAATGTCGCCAATAAGACTATTTTGCTCAATTGGTGAATTATTAAAACTCTCTGGTAATTCCTCTTTGCCTGTTTCATATTCATTTATTTGACTATTATCTGTTTTCTTTTTCATGTAATAATCTTTGTTTCTACACTTAGCTGAACAATATTTTGTCAATCCATGTAGCTTAATATCCAGTAAATCATTACAATAAATACATTTTTTTTCCATTTTAAATTAACTTTTTTGACTTTTATTTATGAATTAATGACAATTTAAATTCACATATTAATTAAGCTATAATTTATTTCCAATCCACAAGTATTCTTTAGGTAAACCTTTGGAATGGAATATTTATATATTAATTTATTAAAGATATACAAGAAAATAAGCACAAAAAAAATGGAGTTTCCAATTTACCATAAGGCAAATTGGAAACTCCATTTAAGTATCGGAAAACAAAAGTGAAAAAAGTTAAACGAAATAAATCAAATGGTTCTTATCAATAATAATACTATTATCTATAAAATTTTTTAAATGAGAATGAACTTTGGATTTACCAATGCTATAATCATCTTTAAAA
>CANCEU010000068.1 GCA_947375185.1 Chitinophagaceae bacterium | reverse complement strand
GGTGGTGGTGGTGGTGGTGCGACTGCTGCAACAGGAAGATCTGGTGGTGGAGGGGCAGGTGGCGCATATGTTAAAAATACGAATGTAACTGTTATTGCAGGCACTACTTATACCATTACTGTTGGTGCTGGAGGTGTCGCAGGAACTAGTTCATCTGCAACTGTAAATGGAGCAGCTGGAGGTAGTAGTACTGCAGTTTTTGGGTCTACTACTATTACAGCTGTTGGAGGTGGTGGTGCTAATGGAGGTGCAAGTGGAGCTGTAAGTGGCGCTGGAGGGACTGGCACAAATAGTGGGAATGCAGGATTCTCAGGTTCATTTAATTATGCTGGAGGAAATGGAGCAAGTGGGCTTGGCGGAAGTTATGGTGGAGGTGGTGGTGGCAGTGCAGGTTCAAGCGGGATTGGTGCAAATGCCTCAACAAGTGTAGCGGGTGGAATTGGAGCAACTGGTGCAGCTCTTGGTTTTCCAGGAACAGTTGGTGGTTCTCCCGGAGGAGGAGGCAGTGGAGGGGCTACAAGTGCAGCAACTGGAAAAGCTGGTGGTGCAGGTGGTGCAGGTCAAATAATAATTACATACACTCCTACTACTCCAACCATTTCAACATCTTCAATGGTTTTAACAGGCTTTTTTCAAAATTTAAATTCTACTACTTCAAATAGTTGGGATCCATCCACTACACAATCAATTACCGTTAATGGAACCAATATGACATCAGGGATAACAATTGCCCCTCCTGCAAATTATGATATCTCAATTGATAATGGTACCACATGGATTAGTTCTCCTAATACAATTACAACAAATAGTGCAGCTTCCATAAGCGTAACTTTATTAGCGAGACTAAACTCAAGTTCATCTGCCTACAATAATCCCTATACAGGAAACATTTCCATAACAGGAACTGGATCTAATACTGTATCCATTTCACTTTCAGGTAATAGATACTATAATTATTTTTACAAAGGAACTGGGTCTTTGAATACATTAACCAATTGGACTTCCAATATTAATGGTACAGGTTCCAATCCAAGCAGTCTTACAAGTGTAGATTATGTAAATTATTATATTAATTCAAATTGTACTACGACAGATGCGGAATTTATATTTTCAAGTACCACTGGAGTTAGATCCTATTTATATATAGGCAATCCTGCCCTACCAGGTATTAAATTTGAAGTAATGCATGGCCAACTAATCAGTTCAGCGACAGGAACTCCATGTTCTTCTTGTATTAATATATCACCTGCTAGCAGTGGTAGTAATACTTTATTAATTCGCAATTCTGCATTTTTAACCTCTGCGCTAAATACTTTAGACCCTAACTCCTATTTAGAATATAATTCTGAATTAGGGACTGGCATTTCAAAAACCATTTATATGACTAGCCAAGGAAGTGGGTATTCAGCTACACCTGTAGTAACATTAAATGGTGGAGATGGAACCATTGGAACATACACAGCAGCAGTCACTGTGGGTACAGGTTCTTCAGCTGGTAAAATAACTGCCATTACTTTAACAATGAGTAATTTTACTGGCTTTAAAAATACACCTCCTATTGTAACTATTACAGATGCTACAGGAACTGGGGCTACTGCAATTGCAAACATCTTATACTCTTCAAAAACAACTATAGCTTCAAAATTTAAAGTGTCAGGTGGCTATGCAACCTATGATGGTACATCATTAAACAATGATGTTGAAATTACTACCGGCCAATTAAATTATGCTGTTAGTTCAGGTACTATTTCTGGTTCTGTGAAAATTTCAAATACTGGAAATTTTAAACTTGTAAATTCTAATGCAAGTGGAAGAAGTATGACCATAAAAGGGGACTTATTAATTTCAGGTACAGGTGGTTTTGGAAATATCGGAAGCTCGCAACGTTTTGACCTGAACTTATCTGGTACTTCCAACTTTTTATCTAACACTTCGACTGGTTCAGATTTTGCAAAAACCAATATCAACTTTATTTCAGGTTCCAATTATACTTTAAGTGATAAATTTGATTTTAGTTCAACTGTCCCAAGAATAATTTCCATAATTAGTGGAGCTACACTTGACTTAGCCAATAAAAATTTAAACTTAAGACAAAATTATTTGGCAAATAATGGAACATTAAATAATTCCAATAATATTACTATTGAGAACTATTTAGGCAATAAAAGAGGCTGGAATTTAATGGGTAACCCTTTTGATAATAGTTTAAGTATAAATGATATTGCAAATAATAGCACTACACCTATTGATATTACTTTTTCAACAAATAAAACAGCCTTAAAATCATCAATAACTCAATATAATTCAGATACAGATAAATGGGTTGACACTTTAAATTCTACAATATTTATTCCTAGTAATTCAAGTTTTGCATTATTTAACAGAGGGATAAAAGGTGAAGGATTATATGGAAATTATAATGCTGCCACACCTTCAAAAACGACTATCTCCTTAACTGGTACCTATACACAAAAAATACCAACCAGTATCACCACTAAAGCTGGCAAGTATTATGTTTATACCAACCCTTACGCTTACCCAATTAGCGTATTTAAATTAATTAATGCAAGTTCGGGATTAAGTAGTACGATTGGTGGATACAGCCCATCATTAGTGAATAATAATAATACATTAACTATTAAAGAAGGCGGGATTGTAACGTCAACAGCTGATATTACTGCTATCAATGACTTTACCCTATTACCACTTCAAGCAATTATTTTAAAAGCAAACTCCGATGGCTCAATTGTTACTCCTGATTTTGCAACTTTAACAACAACCAATACATCATCAGCAACATATTCAGCATCCTCGTTTTCAGCGGATCCAGGACTTGACCCAGATTATTGTTATTTAACCACAGGATTGATCCCGAATTTGGCTGACATAAATGTTCCAGGATCCATCAATGCCAATAAAAATACAATTACCCTAAATAATAGTACACCAGGTGGTTTTTGGAATAGCCGAGATACCACTATTGCAAAAGTCGATATCAATACTGGCTTATTAAAAGGACTTGCACAAGGGAATGTTATTATTGATTATATTTTAAATCCATCAAATGGTTGTAATAATGCAACATCAAAAACAATTCAAATTGGATCTCCAGAAACTCCTTTAATATCCGCAACTGGGAATACCAGTTTTTGTGATGGCCAAAGTGTTGTGTTGAAAAGTGATGAAACCACAGGCATTCAATGGTATTTAGACAATGTTTTAATAGCAGGTGCAACAAATTCAAGTTATGTTGCTAAAAAACAAGGGATTTATACTGTCACTAAAACATCTAATAATACCCAATTGCAAAGCTCAGGATTATCAATTCAAGTATATGATTTACCTCCAGTACCAACTATAGGTGACCTTAGTTATTGTAATTTTGCTTCAACATCAAAACTGTTTGCTACACCTACAAATATTGCAAATACTATTAAATGGTATGCAGATGCAACAAGTACAGTTGTATTGGCCGATGCTCCAACTCCTAATAGTGCTGCAGCTGGAGTATATAGTTTTTATGCAACTCAAACTGTTCCTGTTGGATGCGAAAGTCCAAAAGCAAAATTAAATGTTACCATTAATGCATTACCAAGTGCTCCTGTAGTAGCTGATGTAAATTATTGTATCAATTTTGCAACAAAACCATTAACAGCAACATTTCTTGGAAAAACCTACACTGCTAATTGGTATAATGTTGCAACAGGGGGAACGACTACTGCCCTACCAACTCCGACAAGCAATACACTAGGAACTGTTAAATATTATGTAAGTCAAACTTATACAATTACTGGTTGCGAAAGTCCAAGAGCTTTAATCAATGTAAATACTTATTCAATTCCCGCACCTACCATTATATCTAAAACACCAGATCAGAAATTAAATACTTCGAGTGGTACTATTTTCCAATGGTATAAGGATAACATTATCATCAATGGAGCTACAAGTGCCAGTTATGCACCAATTGAAAAAGGCAAATATTCAGCTATCATAGCAATTAATGGTTGTTATAGTACAATGAGTGATACTTATGAGTTTATTAATATGTCTGAAAAGCAAGATGGATATACTATTAACGTTGGTCCAAATCCATTTACTAATTACATTCAATTAAATTATTCGATTCCTGCAGTTAAAACGGTAACTATTTCCTTATTCTCATTAGCTACTTCAACTAAAGTATTTGAGGCGAAAGATGTATTACCAAATGCTCAAGTGCCAATTAATAATTTATTACCTGGCATTTATATGATTCAAATTACTTCGGATGATGCTAGAATTGTAGAAAAATATAAAATGATAAAGCTTTAATAGCTAATTAATAGTTATAACAAATTAAAGAAAATGAAAAATTTAAAAATATTTAAAATAAGAAGTTTAATACTATTATTATTAATTGCATCATCATCCTTATTGAAGGCTCAAAATGAAATAAAACTACAAAATACTGCAGTTCCATTTCTATTGATAAACCCCGATAGTAAGTCAAGCGGTA
Source organism: Chitinophagaceae bacterium (assembly GCA_947375185.1). Classification (GTDB taxonomy): domain Bacteria; phylum Bacteroidota; class Bacteroidia; order Chitinophagales; family Chitinophagaceae; genus Sediminibacterium. The sequence continues at coordinate 2,642 of CANCEU010000068.1, read as the reverse complement.
TGGGAAACACATCTATTGGAATTTCAGCTAATACCAATGACATGTTTCAAAATGCCTCAAAAATAGCAACGCTTCAAGAAAAAAGCGGTTTTACAATGAACTACACCCCTTGGCTAAAGGATTTAGGTCTTGACAACGTTTATTTATTGACAACGGGTTATTATAGAAAAATTAATGAGGCAAGTGCTTATCATGTATCCTTGAAATATTTTACCCTAGGAACTTTTGACTTTACAAATGATAATGGTATACCGAATCTGCCTTCTCAAAGAAGTGGAGAATATAGTATTAATGGAGGCTACAGTCTTAAGATTTCAAATACTTTGAGTTTAGGTACCTCCATTAAGTATATACATTCCAAACTAATACAAGGAAACTTCAATGGCTCCGAATACAAAGCGGGAAATTCTATCGCAGGTGATATAAGTTTATTTTATCAACAAAAAGAAAATGCTGAAGGCTTTCATGCTGGATTAGTATTGGCTAATTTAGGTGGTAAAATAAACTACACAAATAATAGTAAAAAATATTTCTTACCTGCAAAACTTGGATTGGGTGTAGGATACTTGAAAAATTTAGATGATAAAAATACAATTGAATTTGGAATAGACGCCAATAGATTAATGGTTCCTGCCCTAGCTAGCAACGCTACTCAAGAAAATATAGATGCCTATTATGCACAATCCGTAGTAAGTAGTTGGACGAATTCTTTTTCTGGAAATACAAGTACTAATTTAATCGACTCCTATAATTTAGCTGCAGGTATAGAATATAATTATGGTAAAATGTTTTATTTGAGAGCTGGTTACCATTATGAAAAAAGTGCAATAGCCGGTACCACAGATTATGTTACAACAGGTGCTTCCGTAAAATACAATAAAATGATGTTTCATATAAGTTATATTCCAGCAATTAGTTCGGGAGTAACCAGAAACCCTTTATCCAATACTTTTAGTTTTGGAACAAGCATCCATTTTTAATCGTACATAATATTAATAGTTGGTTTGATTTTTTATTTGGTATTTAAATGGGATTAGAGCAATCTAATCCCATTTTTTATTTTACTTATTCACATGACAAAAACCACTATTTTTGTTATAATATTGAATGAATAAATTATGAAAAAGGTATTTCTATTTATATTTTTAATTTTTTCTTTAAAATTATACTCCGCGGATTCCCTCTTTGTAAAAATGGAAAAGCGAGCATTAAAGACAAATGACACCCTATTTGTTGATTGTAATTTCAAATATGAAAATAAAGATGAATCAAAAATTACATTAAATATTATCATTGAAAATTTAGAAAAAACAAAACAATGGAAATACAGATATCCATTGTTGCAAGGCTATTCAGCTCCTGCACTTATTATTGATAGCTCCATTGCTGATGGTAATTATGCCCTTACATTTTTAGTACAAAAGGACTTTTTAAAAATTGAGGGTAAAGTAAGAGATCACAATCCAAAATCTAAGGGCTTTAATTATTTAATGCTTGGAAAGAACAAAGCAAATTATTTAGACTTTTTAACCCCAGACCAATTAGGTAATTTTAAAACGCATAAAATGCTTTTTGAAGACACTGCCCGTTTTGTTTTTTCGGAAGTTGGTAAAAAAAATACTTATTTGTATATTGATTTGAAAACTACAATTGATAGCGCCTATACCCCACTTGCTCAAATAACAGAATTCATTACAATTGGGAGTCCAAAATTACTGGAAGATAGTGCAATCAAAAATACCTATAAATTAGCGCTGACCAACTCAAAAGATAATTTCACACTTAAGGAAGTAGTTGTAAAATCGGTGAAAAAGAAAAAAGTAGATTTATTTGATGAAGAATTTGCTACGGGTTTATTTAAGTTTGGCTTTCCTACCATTTTTGATGGATTAGAAAGTGATGAAATTGGCAACGCTATGGATATATTTTCCTATTTGCAAGGCAGAGTTGCAGGCTTAAAAATTAATAGAGATGTCACAGGTAGTTATGTCGCTAGATGGAGAGGTGGTATTGTAGACATCTATTTAGATGAATTTAAAGTAGATGATGATATCGCCTCTTATGTAAATTCAAATGACGTTGCCATGATTAAAGTATATCCACCCTTAAGCGGAGGCCCTACCGGCAATGGAACCATCGCTATTTATACGAAAAGAGGAGCCTATTCCGACAATATGAGCCGCAAATATAATTTCCTAGTTAAAGGCTATACCCCGTTGATAACTACCTGGAAATAATTCAACAATTCCTTCCTAATTTTGTTACTACAATATGAACAAAATTATCGTCTCCATTACAGGTGCCAGTGGTGCTATTTATGCCAAATGCTTATTAGACAGTTTAGTGGCACTTAAGGACCAATATGAAGCGGTTGGCGTAGTAATGAGCGATAATGCTAAAATAGTTTGGGAAACTGAGTTGGGTAATAAGGATTATACCAACTACCCTTTTACTTTTTACGCTAAAAACGATTTTAACGCCCCTTTTGCCTCTGGTTCGGCTCAATACAATATCATGATTGCGGTTCCATGCAGCATGGGTATGTTAGGAAGAATTGCTAGCGGTGTGAGCGATGATTTAAGCACTAGGGCTGCCGATGTTATTTTGAAGGAACGCAGAAAATTAATTCTTGTTGCGCGCGA
>CANCEU010000067.1 GCA_947375185.1 Chitinophagaceae bacterium | reverse complement strand
CGGTGTTTTTCCACTTGGTGCTCTCGTAAGTTCTCAGCAAAAAAGCCCAAACTTACCGCCAAGAATAGCATCAAAAACTCAGTGATATATTCTTTAAACTTTTTGGGATGATGGGAATGATGATGTACTTCCATTTATTTCTTTTTTTCAATTAATTCAATTGATTTATTGGCATAGTATGTCATAGAATCTATGTCACTGATAAATCCGTCCATTATCATTTTTGTGTCGGATAGCAAATACTTTGTTTCTCTTATCGCTTCAGTTTTAATTGGAGCAATTCCCATTTTTTGCGCTATAGGATTAGGGGGATACCTCCATTGATGATCATATATCTCTGGATCAGTAATTTTAGGAATCACCGTATACAAGAATATTTTCAGTTGATCCATACTTAATTTTTCCAATGAATTATAATCATTCAACCAAAAATTATATTGTTTTATATAAGCTGCTAATTCTTTATTTTCTTCCTTTAAAAAATATCCCTTTGTTTCTGCTTCATTCCTACTTTTGTCATTCGTATTTAATATCAGAAAAACTCCATAATTAACCAAAACCCTGTAATATGCTTGCTGATCAATTGTGTTGGGGGTGGCATTTAAAAAATTTATTAAGCTATCTGATAACTTTATTTTTTCCGCTTCATTTTCACGGATCATCTTCATTTGTACTAAATCGCTTTTTAAATCCTTAGCGACCACTTCAATTAATTGTTTTGCTTTTTCCTCCTCGGCCATTTTTTCTCTAATATTTTCAGCAAAAAATCCTAATGTAACCGCCAAAAAAAGCATGAAAAACTCCAGAATGTATTCAGACCATTTTTTCTTATGTGTTGGGTGATGGGGGTGATGTACTTCCATATAATATTATTCCTATAAATATAATGGAATTATAAACTATATATAAAGAATTGTATATTAATTTTTAAAGATATTAATACAACACTGCCTGCAAAATTGCAAGCGACTTAATTTCTTTAAATCCTTTGTAATGCCAACTAAGAGAAAGTTGAAATAGTTCCAATATCTTTTTTCTTTGCAATCCACTTAATGAAATATTTTCCAAATCATTGTAAAACTGAACCTGTAAAAAAGTAGAGGCTGTTTGTGCTTCCTGTCCTTCTAAAAAATAGGGGTGCAAGGGTTTTTCTTTTACAAATTGTCCTTCTTTCACATCTAAATAAGGAGTGGCCTCGGCGTAATTTCCTTGCAATCCAAAACCCAATGTTTCACACAGATGAATTAAAAAATAAATGGAAAGATTACTTGCTAGTGTTGCATCTCCTTTATCTAATTGTTTAAAAGTATCTTCAATTAAATAAAATAATTCAGGATAAGGTTCAGGCTGTAAGGTTTGTTGCAATACCTCTACAATATAAGTAGCTACTGCGTTTCGGATTACATCGGAATATACATTTTGATAAATATAATCCCAATTTACTTCCTTCACCATTTGCAATCCCTTCATGGGACTATGGTACACTTCCATTTGTAAAATAGCAGCAGGTTGATAATACACTGCTTTATTAGATCCTTTTTTACTAGTGGTTCTTACCCCTTTTAAAATATATTGTTGCAAACCAAAAAGCTCGGTATACGCCGTCATTATTAAACTCGTATCTCCATACTTAGTTACGCGAAGTACAATTCCTTTGGTGTTGTGTAGCATCTTGAATAAAAATAAACCTTGTTTTTTAGAAAATCTTCAAATCGTTTTATTTTATTTTTCAATAAGAAAGGGACACATTTACAATATGATCAAAACTTTCAAACATAAGGGACTAAAATTGTTTTGGGAGTCAGGTAATACCAAGCAGCTACCTCAGGATCAAATTGATAAAATAAGACGAATATTAGATACACTTAATAACATAAAACAAGTACCTCAAGACTTAATTCCTTTTAAAAATTGGGGTATACATAAGTTAAAGGGAAACTATGTTGAGTATTGGAGTTTAATTGTCAAAGAAAATTGGAGAATTATTTTTAGATTTGATGAAGAAATAGTTTACGATATCAACTTGGTTGATTATCATTAAAATTACTAATGAATAGAAAAATTAAACATAATACCCATCCAGGCGAAATTCTTAAAGAAGATGTTATTCATGCGAACGCGCTCACTATTACAGATGCGTCTAGCTTACTAGGCATTTCACGTCCTTCACTTTCTAATGTATTAAATAGAAAATCACCCATTACACCACAACTTGCTACACGAATTGCAAAAGTTTTTGGAGGTACTGCTGAGATATGGATAAGACTTCAACTTTCTTTTGACATGAGAGAAGCTGAGCAATTAAATAAAAGCTTGAAATTAAAGCCATTCAAGGCAAAAAAGATTCAAGCTGCATAACTAAACACTCTTAAACTGTTCTAAAAAGCGCAGGTCGTTTTGAGAGTATAAACGTAAATCGTTTACTTGGTATTTTAATTGTGCAATTCTTTCTACACCCATACCAAACGCAAAGCCAGTATACTTTTCAGGATCAATATCAAAATTTTCTAATACTTTCGGATGCACCATTCCTGATCCTAAAATCTCCACCCATCCCGTGTGCTTACATATATTACATCCTTTGCCAGAACATATTTGACAACTAATATCCATCTCGGCACTTGGTTCAGTGAAAGGGAAATAACTTGGACGGAATCTTACTTTCACTTCTTTTCCAAACATCTCTTGTACAAAGAAATAAAGTGTTTGTTTTAAATCGGCAAAGCTTACATTTTCATCTATGTACAATCCTTCTACTTGATGGAAAAAGCAATGTGCTCTTGCTGAAATCGTTTCATTACGATACACTCGACCGGGACAAATTACACGAATCGGTGGCTTTTGTGTTTCCATCACACGTGCTTGTACACTTGAAGTATGTGTTCTTAATAACCATGCTGAATTTTCTTCGGTAGCAGCTTGTACATAAAAAGTGTCCTGCATATCACGCGCTGGATGATCCTCCGGCAAATTCATCGCGCCAAAATTATGCCAGTCATCTTCTACCTCTGGCCCTTCTGCTACAGCAAAACCCAAACGCTTAAATATAGATACCATTTGATTGCGTACTAAATTCAACGGATGTCTTGTTCCTACCGCAACTGGATCGCCCGGTAAAGTGAAATCAAATTTCGCAGTTTGTTCGTCGCTATCACCCAAGGCCGCTTGCAATTGCTGCATTTTTTCTTCGGCCACCATTTTAAACGCATTCAATATTTGGCCAAATTCTTTTTTCTGCTCATTAGGCACATTCTTCATTTCGCCCATGATTTCTTTTACCAAACCTTTGGTTCCTAGGTATTTGATACGAAACTGCTCCACTTGATCGGCAGTAGTTGCCACAGTGGCTGCGATTTCAGCCTTGATAGCTTCTATTTGTTGTAACAATTGCTCCATAGTACAAATATAAGAAAAACCGCAGTGCGGTTTTGCGATGAAGGGAAAAAGTAATTGCGCTTAATAGAGGATACTATTCCCTTTTGGTGATTGGAGTAAATTAATGGAATAATCACTACATTTGTTATTCGTTGAAGATTTAATACATGGAGTACAATACAGCAAGAAGCATAATGGGGATGAGAGAGTATGGCCGTCACGTTCAAAGGATGGTGGACCATCTTATGACCATTGAAGACAAAGCCAAGCGTCAAGAACAAGCCCAGGTGGTGATTGAATTGATGGGATTTTTAAATCCTTCCCTTAAAAATGTTGAAGATTACAAACATAAATTATGGGATCACCTGTTTTTTATGAGCAATTTTAAATTGGAAGTAGAAAGTCCTTATCCAATTCCTACCAAGGAAACTTATAAGCAAAAACCCGATCCTTTGCCTTACCCTAAACGCAAAATTAAATATGCGCATTTGGGTAAAAACTTGGAATTGGTAATTGATAAAGCAATGGCTGAAACCGATGAAGAAAAGAAAGCAGGTTTCGCAAATAGCATTGCACACTATATGAAGCTAGCATATAGCAACTGGCATAAAGAATTAGTTCAGGATGACGCTATACGTAATGAGTTAAATTCTATTACTGGCGGTGGGCTTGAATTTAGCAATACCCCTTACATTAAACATCGCAATCAAAACTTTAGTGATGATTATCGCCCAGCGGGAGGCAGGTGGCAAAACAATAACCGAAATAACCGTGGGGGACAAGGCAGTGGCAGAGGGCCTGGTGGAGGAAGCGGCAGCGGCGGCGGACGAAATAACAACAACCGCAATTTTAAAAAGAGATACTAGTTAACAAGCTAAATATTAAAATCCCGTCAATTGAAATGATGGGATTTTTTGTGGGGCATTTTTTATATTGCCAATTTCAATAAAAGATTAATTTCGTTAGACAAATAATTACCATGAGTTCATTTGAAGTAAGAGGTGGAAATAAATTAAAGGGAACCATTATTCCGCAGGGTGCTAAAAACGAGGCTTTGCAAATTTTATCAGCAGTCGTTTTAAGTAGTGATCCTATAACGATTTCTAATGTTCCTAATATTGTTGATGTGAATTTACTCATTGAGTTATTACATGAAATGGGGGTTAGGGTTGAAAAATTGGGTGAAAGTGTTTATCGTTTTCAAGCGGATAAAATAGATCCGCAATACTTAGCATCCGAAGATTTTAGAAAAAAGAGTGGTCGCTTGCGTGGCTCTGTAATGCTTGCTGGTCCTATATTAGCTCGTTTTAATATTGCATACTTGCCAAAACCAGGTGGAGATAAAATTGGTCGACGTCGTTTAGATACACATATTATTGGGTTTGAAAAATTAGGTGCAAAATATGCATACGATCAAGACCTTGCTTGCTTTACGATTAAAACAGAAGGGCTAAAAGGCTGTTATATGTTATTGGATGAACCTTCGGTAACGGGTACTGCAAATATTGTAATGGCAGCTGTTTTAGCAGAAGGCATTACTACTATTTACAACGCCGCATGTGAACCTTATTTACAACAGTTGTGTAGTATGTTAAATAGAATGGGTGCAAAAATTACAGGTGTTGGTAGTAATTTATTAACCATTGAAGGGGTAAAAAAATTGGGTGGCACTGAACATCGCATTTTACCCGACATGATTGAGATAGGTTCTTTCATTGGTCTTGCTGCTATGACGCAAAGTGAAATTCGTATTAAAGATGCGGGCGTACAACACTTAGGTATTATTCCAGATAAGTTTAAATTACTAGGTATTGATTTTGATATTCAAGGAGATGATATTTTTATTCCAGCTCAAGAAGATTATGAAATTCAAACTTATATGGATGGAGGAATCCTTACCATTTATGATAATCCATGGCCAGGTTTCACTCCCGATTTATTAAGCATTGTTTTAGTAACTGCAACCCAAGCAAAAGGCAGCGTACTGATTCATCAAAAAATGTTTGAGAGCAGATTATTCTTTACCGATAAATTAATTGACATGGGTGCACAAATTATTTTGTGTGATCCACATAGAGCCACGGTGATTGGACTAGGTCGAAAATATCCTTTACGTGGCATTACGATGAGTAGCCCTGATATCCGTGCTGGTCAAGCCTTGTTGATTGCTGCATTAAGCGCCGAAGGAAAAAGTACCATTCAAAATATTGAACAAATTGACCGCGGTTATCAATACATTGATACAAGGTTACAAGCATTGGGAGCGGATATTAAAAGAGTATAATAATGTGCCAAGCATTAAATATAGAAGCCCTAACTTTTCAGTTTAGGGCTTCTATATTTAAAAAAATAATTATTAAAATTTGGCAGGCGTGCCAAATTTTGGAATACTCTTTTTAATAAACACTCTTAAATGTTCATTGCTAGTTGCAATGTCCTCTTTACGTAAGTACATCATATGTCCGCTGCGATAGCCCTCCCAGCTCATTCTATCTTTTATTTTACCTGCTGGATCCATTTGCCACATATTAAATTTCGCATTAAAATAATCACAAGCACCATCATAATAACCCGATTGTACTAATAAATGCAAGTAAGGATTTTGCATCATTGCTTGACGTAAGTCATCACCAGTATGGTTGTTGTTATTATCCCATGGGAAAGTAGGGCCGAAAATATAATAGTTTAAATCAGTCTTATAACCCAATACATCTCTCAAATAAATATTAATTGCTGGTGTAAATGAATGCTCCCAACTTGTTAACTCCGCATTATAGTCAGGACCAACGCCTGCATCTTTTTTATCAATACCAATGTAACGAGAATCTAAGCGGCCAACTGTTTTTCCTTGATCACGTAATAATTCTTTCCAAAAAAAGTCAAATGGAATTTCTAAATTTTGTTGCGCAACTGCTGTTTCGCTTAAACCAGTATATCTTGCTAATTTTTTAGTGATTTCTTTTTTCTTATCCGCATCAATATTCCAACCTTTTGCAATTGCTGGTAATAAATCATTTAAAGTAAACGCTTCCACTTCGGGTAAATAAGCAGTTAAGTCCTTGCTTTGTAAATCAGCAGGTAATTTTTTATGGTACCATGCGGTTGCTGCCATATAAGGCACACGCAATGCAGCGCTAGTAGGACCTTCACGCTTAATACCTAAGTCCGTAGGAGAAACCAATATGACACCATTTAAATACATCCAATGTCTGTTTTGTAATTCTAAAGACAAACCAGATACACGGGTTGTGCCATAGCTTTCTCCAATTAAGAATTTAGGAGAAGCCCATCTTTTATTTCTTCCTACAAAAGTATTAATCCAATCCGCTAAATATTTAACATCCGCATTAACACCAAAAAATTTAGAAGTTGGAACGGATTTATCTAGAATACGTGAAAAGCCCGTATTTACTGGATCGACATATACAATGTCTGCTACATCTAAAATAGAATTTGGATTGTCCTCTACGCCATATGGTTGAACTGGATATCCCTCATCATCTATTTTTAATTTTTTAGGGCTGGTATATCCCAAGTGCATCCATACACTAGCCGTACCCGGACCACCATTAAATGAAATCACCAATGGACGCTCGTCTTTATTTGCAACATCAGTTCTTTCATAATACACATAAAATAAACCGGCAATCGCTTTACCATCTTCGTCCCAAACAGGTATAGTTCCAGATACTACTTTATAAGGTACTTTTTGTCCCTTTATAGTGGCTTCACCCCTTGCTTCCGTTTTGGACTCTAATGAAAGTGCTCTTTTAAAGCTTGGATTATTATCGGCTTGATTTGCAGCAGCCTTTGGACTTTCTTCACTAGGTTTTTGTGCTTGCGCAAATAAACTGGCAACCATCAATAAGGCTAC
>CANCEU010000066.1 GCA_947375185.1 Chitinophagaceae bacterium | reverse complement strand
CCTTCATTTAAATAGGTCATACAAATATGCATGATCCCTTCCTTGCTCCCTAGTAATGGAAGCACTTCTGTTGCTGGATTAATATTATCAACATGATAATACTTTTTATACCACTCGGCAATAGCTTCTCTCAAAACTGGAGAGCCCTTGTAGGATTGATAACCATGTACATTATCCTTTGCAGCTTCTTCATTTAAAGTAGCCAACACAGATGCATGAGGAGGCAAATCGGGACTTCCAATTCCCAAATTAATTATTTGCTTACCCGCTTTATTGAGTTCGTCAATTTCACGCAGTTTGGTAGCGAAATAATATTCACCAATACCATCTAATCTATGTGATAATGTTAGGTTCATAATTAGCCTTTTACAACTTTACCTTTTTTATACAATCCAAAAACTTTAAAACTATTGGTCATGCCTTTTACTGCTTCCAATACTTTTTCAATTTGTTTTTTATTTTCAAATTCTAAATCAGCATAAAATCCATATTTGAAAGTACTACCAGGGATAGGCATACTTTGCAACTTGCTCAAGTTCACACCACCCTGCGCAATCTTAGCCAATACTTTGGAAAGAATACCTTTAGAGTGATCTGTTTGAAAATAGATTGATGCTTTATCAGCATCATTAATTTCTACTTTTGATTTAGCCGGCACCAAAATTAAAAAACGCGTAATATTATTTTTCAAAGTATGAATGTCAGGTGCAATCACTTCCAAATTATACAACTGCGCTGCTAACTTACTAGCAATTGCTGCAATATGCTTACTCTTATGCTGGTGCACCATCTTTGCACTTAACGCTGTATCCTCGGATTCAACCAATTTGAAATCATGTTGCTCTAAAAAATCCAAACATTGTAATATTGCCATTGGGTGACTATGCACTTCCTTAATATCTTTTAATTGCACTCCAGGATTCACCAATAAGTTTTGACTAATATGTAAGTACACTTCGCCAATCACTTGTAAATTGCTTTTTTGCAATAAATTATAATTAGGCAAAATACTTCCAGCAATGGAATTTTCAATTGCCATCACCGCTCCATCTGATTGTTTAGGATCCGCGCCAATTTTAACCACTTCTCTAAACGTATCACAAGTTATCACCTCAACAGCTTTTCCATAAAACTGCCTTGCTGCCACTTGGTGAAAACTACCTTCGTATCCTTGTATCGTAACTTTTTTGTTCATCCTATTTATCTATCCTTACTTGATCTTATGTTATTAATGAAAAATCCCGGCTGTTTAGGCCGGGATTGTATATTTAGTTATTTCGTTTAAGCTTTTACAAATACTACCCGGCTACTTTGATTAAAGTAGAAATAAAAGAAAAAGTAAAACCAGTTGCTATTTGCTTTCATCGTATTACAAATATAGGCTAAAATGCCCTATTATAGGCTAAAAACACAAAGTTTTTTACATTTTACTAACAATTATTCGTATTTAAGGCCTTTGCAATAGTCGTTAAATATTCTATTTTTGAGAAAATTACCCATTATGAATAAAGAAGTTGGACAAGTCCTATTTGCCTGCGTTAGTTACATTATTCTTTTAGAGCTAATCTTAGTATTTGCTACAAATCATTAGAAAATAAAAAAGCCCCCCTGTGGAAACAGGGCGGCTCTAACGATTGCTTGCCATATGAAAATTGTTCGAATAACTATTGGTTGGCAAGCTTTTAAATAAGGTTTCCCTTATCTGGACCAATAGTCCAATTAGTTTAATTACTTCTTAGCAGCAGAATCAACTTTAACTGCAGCAGAATCAACTTTAGTTGAATCAGCTTTTACAGCAGTTGAATCAGCTTTAACAGCAGTAGAATCAGCTTTAACTTCAGTTGAAGCACCACCACAAGCAGCTAATGCAGCGATAGCGAAAATTGCAAATACTTTTTTCATTTGGAAAGGTTTTAATTGTTTATTTATAACCTTAATACAGAATCAAATAAAAAGTAACCCGCTTGATTCTAAAATTTTCAAAAAAAATAATATCTAATCAAATTGGGTTACTTTTGCCCTACCTAAGTATTAATATCTTGAAAGCTGAATACAATGAAATTGCCCTTTTAAAAGGGCTTGCTAATAATGACTCTAAAGCGGTAGAAACGCTTTATAAAAATCATTTTAGTACTATTCAGCACTTCATCGAAAACAATAATGGTTCTTTTGACGATGCTAGGGATGTTTTTCAAGAAGCAATGATCACTTTGTACGAAAAGGTTCAAAATGAATCTTTTACCTTGACCTGTCAAATTAAAACCTACTTGTTTTCAATTTGTAAGCATTTGTGGCTCAAACGTTTACAGCAAATTGGAAAGTATAGCAGTCCATTAAGCGCCCAGGAAGAAAGCATTTCAGTAGAGGCAGACATGGAAGCTTTTGAAAAGAAAGATGCTGCTTTTGCTATTATGGATCGAGCGTTGAATAGCTTAGGCGAACCTTGTAAAAGCTTGTTGGAAGGATATTATTTAAATAAAAAGGGGATGCAGGAGTTGGCAGCTGAATTTGGATATACCAATTCAGATAATGCCAAAAACCAAAAATATAAATGTTTGATGCGATTAAAGAAGCTATTCTTTTCGCAATATAATATAGGAGATTAAGATTATGAAACAGTTGGATGATATTCAATTATTGGAGGTGATAGAAAAATACTTAGCAGGCGAGATGTCGGCAAGTGAAGCTGCGCAATTTGAATCCATTCGAAAGGAGACTCCTGAAATTGATCAAATGGTAGTTGAACATGACATGTTTTTACATGAAATGGATCAATATGCAAGTAGAAAGAATTTTTCGAAGCGCTCCGCACAAATTTTCAATAATTTATACAATGCTGGAGAATGGGCTCCAATTGATGAGCAGTCAACGAAGTTTAAAGTTATTCAGCTATGGAGTAAATATAAAAAGGTAACCGCAATTGCTGCTACCGTAGGTGGTTTCATCGCCCTATTTACATCTACATTAATGATGTATTTTTCTCCAAGCTTAAATGGTTCTCAAGTTTTACAATTAAGTAAAGCCATTGAAGTAATTAAGAAAAATCAGCAGGTACAGGGACATATTTTAAATGAAGTGAAAACAAAGTTGCCAGAAAATGCTAAATTATTAAGCGGTGGTTCAGGTTTTTTGATTGATACAAAAGGTTTTATCATTACCAACGCCCATGTATTAAAAGGAAATGGCGCTATTGTTATCAATAACGTAGGACAAGAATTAAAAGCCACAATCATATACGCGGATAAAAATGTAGATTTGGCATTATTGAAAATAATAGATTCAGATTTTGAACAACCAAAATCTATCCCCTACACAATCCGCAAAAAAACAACTGAGTTAGGCGAAGAAATTTACACATTGGGCTACCCAAGAAATGACAATGACATTGTTTACGGTAAAGGTTATTTGAGTGCTCAATCTGGATTTGAAGGAGATAGCAATGCGTATCAAATTCAAATAAGTGCAAATCCCGGATATTCAGGAGCTCCAATTTTTAATAACAACGCTGAAATTATTGGCATTATAAATACAAGACAAAAGCAAGCAGAAGGTGTTGCGTTTGCAATTAAATCTTCTAAAATATTTGACCTAATTGAATCTGCACAAAAAGAACAGTCAGGAGAAAAAAGCGTTCATATTTCAAAAAATATGAGTGTAAATAAAAGTGGAGATAGAAAGAAGCAAATTGGGGATATGAAAAACTTTATTTACAACATTCGATCTTATAATTAATTTGGCAAATACAATAGCTAAATTAATTACCATAATTTTTCAGGATATACATTTGACTTTACTAATGCATCAATACTCGCTTTAACTGCAGGTGCATCCTCTTTATAAGTTACTCCAAACCATTTTGCATTTGTCGGAATTACTTTTACATCTCCTAGACCTAAAGTAGAAAACTGACCAGCAACAAATGGTATGTAAAATTCTGACTTTAATTCCATTCCTTGTTTATCTAAAAAAGAATTAAATTCTAGTTCACATAAATCAATAAAATTTGGTGCAAAGCACATAAAATTCATACTCACTCTTGTATCTTCTGCCAATGTAGTTTCAACGCCATCTTCTTCAAATACAATAACCCCATCCTTTCTATATATTTTTGTGCGCTCATTAATTTGTGTCAAAGTATTATGCTCATCAATACTACAAACACCTCGACTCACCGTACCATTTTCACTTAAAGTATTGGCAAGTTCGTAACCTAAAATGCAATATGTTTTTTCGTTACACTCATTAGTTAAAAAATGATATGCTTGCTCAAAAGCTTCTTTTCCATAATAGTCGTCAGCATTGATAACTGCAAATGGCTCACTCACTACTCCCTTAGTACATAAAACTGCATGTGCAGTTCCCCAAGGCTTAGTTCGTTCTGGATTTACATGTTTCCCTTCGGCAAATTTATTTAATGCCTGATAAACATATTCAGTTGCAATTTTACCTTGTAATTTCGGCTCAAAATTAGCCTTGAATGGTTCTGCAAAATCTTCTCTAATAATAAAAACAACTTTGCCAAAACCAGCTCTTACTGCATCATAAATGGAATAGTCCATAATAGTTTCGCCATTTGGGCCAAATCCTTCTGTTTGTTTTTGACTTCCGTATCTACTTGCCATTCCAGCAGCCAAAATTACTAATGTAGGTGCACTCATTGTTCAAGGTTTTTATTTTGTATTTTTATACTAGAAAATACAGTCAGCAAAAATAACCGATTTCTTCTTAAAAATATCAATTTGTCCCCTAATCCTATTATAGAAAATATTCCCTTATTAACAACGGGAAGTGTTATAATTGACACGCTTAGGTTAGATCAAATACACCCTATCATAAGTGGAAACAAATGGTATAAACTAAAATACTATTTATCTGAAGCAATTTCCTTAAACGCAACTACGCTTGCTAGCTTTGGTGGGCCCTACTCCAATCATCTTGTTGCACTGGCCTATGCTGCAAGTTTAAAAGGATTAAAAAGTATTGGATATGTAAGGGCAAACAAAGATGAACCCGTAACCCACACTTTACAAGAAGCAATTAGCTATGGAATGCAACTTGAGTTTTTAGGCAGGCAACACTTTCAAGCAGCAAAAATCGAATTACTCAACACAGCATCAAAAACACAAAATCAAAATGTTTATTTAGTTGACGAGGGCGGTTATGGCGCTATTGGTGCAAAAGGAGCAGCTGATATTTTAAATACTTCCATACCTTATTACGACTATATTATTTGTGCTGTTGGAACAGGAACGATGGTTGCTGGAATAATCAATGCAAAAAAAAATAGACAAACCATAATTGGTATACCAGTATTAAAAAACGAAGGAAGTATTGAAATTGAGATTAGAAATTTACTAATAGACAATAATGCTAGCTTTACATTATTACATGAATTTCATCAAGGGGGCTATGCAAAAACTACGAATATCCAAATTGATTTCATGAATCATTTGTGGGACACATGTAAAATTCCTACTGACATTGTTTATACAGGGAAAGTATTTTTTGCAGTGAATGAATTACTGAAACAAAAGTATTTTAAACGGAATAGCAGCGTATTAGTGATACATAGCGGAGGCTTGCAAGGAAATAGATCACTGAAAAATGGCGTATTGAAGTTTTAGTTGAATTTTCTTTTTTAGCCTTAAACCAGGTCGCAATCAAAAATTAATTTAAAATGTTTTTTGATTTTATCTTTCACTTCCTCGTAATTCACTTTATACCCTAATTCTTTTTCCAAAGAAGTTACTGTTTTACCTTGAATGCCACAAGGAACAATGTATTCAAAGTGGGTTAAATCCGGATTCACATTTAAAGCAAACCCATGCATCGTTACCCAGCGGCTACATTTAATACCCATTGCGCAAATTTTACGTGCCATAAAGGGATCATTTGGTTGCAGCCAAACACCTGTCTCCCCTGCACTTCGCTCTCCAATTAATCCATATTCTGCAATAGTGTCAATAATTACTTGTTCTAAACTTCTCAAATACCAACCTAGGTCAGTCTTAAATTTATCTAAATCCAAAATAGGATATCCTACCAACTGTTGAGGACCATGATAGGTGATATCCCCTCCTCTATTGATATGAAAAAACTCAATCCCTAACTTTTGTAAATGTTCCTCAGAAACTAAAACATGCTCTCTTTTTCCATTTTTCCCCAATGTGAAAACAGGTGGATGTTCCACAAATAACAATCTATGTTCTGTAGCAGAAATGGTAACATCCTCCTCTTTTTCCCTTGCAATTGATTTGATTTGGGTATTTTTTGCCAATAATACCTCCTGATAATCCCAAGTGGGCTGATATGATCTTATACCTAAATCTTCAAAATATACTTGTTGGCGCATACAACAAAGTTACAAACTAAGCAGCAATATCCTACTTTTGCAACATGTCAACCGAACAAGATTTAATACAGGACGAAAACAGTGAAGAAGTTTACGAAAAACTGACTTTTATGGTAGATAAAGGTCAAGAGCCCATGCGCATAGATAAATGGGTTCAAATGCGTATTGAAGGAATGACCCGCAGTAAATTACAAAACGGAATAGAAGGTGGATTTTTAACGGTGAATGGAAAAGTTGTGAAAAGTAATTACCGTACACGTCCGGGTGATGAAGTCACTTATATGAGCTATGTAAATCCAGAATATACCGAACTAAAGCCCGAAAAAATGGATTTAGATATTGTATATGAGGATGATGCTGTCATGGTAATTAATAAGCCGGCAAATATGGTAGTACACCCTGGTATTGGAAATTACACTGGTACATTATTAAACGGGGTGGCATATCATTTGCTTTCACAAAATCCAACATTAAACGAAGAAGTTTTACCTCGTTTTGGATTGGTGCATCGAATAGATAAAAATACAACAGGATTAATTGTGTTAGCTAAAACTGCCGAAGCGGCAAGTCATTTAGCGAAACAATTTTTTAACCATACTGTTGAAAGAAAATATGTGGCTTTAGTTTGGGGAGATATGGAAAAAGATGAAGATACTGTTGTTGCACATATTGCACGCCATAAAACATTCAGAAAAATGTTTGACGCCTATCCCGAAGGCGAAGTAGGTAAACATGCTATTACACATTATAAAGTAATAGAAAGATATAATTACACTACGTTGGTTTCTTGTATTTTAGAAACAGGGCGTACCCATCAAATTCGCGTGCATATGAAACATATTGGCCACACTTTATTTAATGACAGCGAATATGGCGGAGATAGAATCTTAAAAGGAACTATTTATACGAAGTACAAACAATTCGTAGACAATTGTTTCGAAGCCTGTTCAAGATGTGCATTGCATGCCGCTACATTAGGTTTCGTACATCCAATTACCAATGAAATGATGCGTTTTGATAGTGCACTTCCAAGTGATATGGAAGCAGCTATTACAAAATGGAAAAACTATAAATCAGCAGCACATAGTCTCGAAAAATAATAAAAAAGCCCTTGATGAACTCAAGGGCTTTTTTATTATTTAGATTAACCTAAGGCTTTTTCCAAACGTTATTAGTTGGATTGAAATCTGGTAACACTTTGTCTGGATCATAGGTTACAGATTCAATGGCTTCGGTTGTCGGCACTTTAAATGTCCAGTACACATTTCTTTCCCACACTTCTACCGGCAATTTAACACGGCTTGTTTTTCCGCTCACCGTTTTGATTTCTAAAATTACAGGCATTGCCATTTTCTCCAAATTGTCTAA
>CANCEU010000065.1 GCA_947375185.1 Chitinophagaceae bacterium | reverse complement strand
ATTTGAAAAAAATATAATTTCCGTTTTTGAAAATGATTGAAAAACCACTTAAAGTTGCAATAATTGGTTCACGTGGTTATCCATATGTGTATAGTGGTTATGAAACCCTGGTGAAAGCATTGGCCGAAAGATGGCCCAATCAAAATGTGAAACTAACTATTTACTGCCATGCTTATTTATTTAAGGATAAACCAAAAATGGTGAATGACGTAAAACTAGTTTACATTCCAAGTGTTGCTTCAAAAATATTAGCACAACCCTTACATTCCTTTTTAGCTTTTTGGCATGTGGTATTTTCAAAAAATGAAGTAGTGTTGGTATTGAATGTAAGTAATGGACCATTTGGAATCATTACAAAATTATTTGGCAAACCTACTATGATGAATGTGGATGGTTTGGAATGGTTGCGTCCAAAATGGAAAGGGTTGGGTGCAAAATATTTTAAATGGGCTGCCAAAATGAGTGTTCGGTTTAATGATTTGTTAATTACAGATGCAGATGCCATGCAAGCGGTTTATTTAAAAGAATTTGGAGCAAAAAGTGTAGTAATCACCTATGGTGCGGAAACAAGTGTGGGTGCAAATGCTAGTTTATTATCCGAATGGAATTTAGCCGAACGTGATTATTATTTAATAGTGGGAAGAATGATTCCTGATAACAATGCCGATATCATTATAAATGGTTTTATTCATTCTAATAGTAGCAAAAAATTGGTAATAGTAGGGGATGTTCCCTATGCGGACGCTTATGCGGACAAAATTAGAGCTTACAATGACCCTCGATTAATATTTACCGGCTATGTGCGCAACCCTGATATATTAGCTAGTTTATATAAGTTTTGTTTTGCATATATGCATGGCCACGAGTTTGGCGGTACTAACCCCACTTTATTAAAGGCCATGGCCAATGGCTGTGCAATTGCCGCCTTGGATACTGTATTTAGTAGAGAAGTGCTACAATCGGACAAATTTGGGTATTTTTTCCAAAAAACACCTATTTCAGTAATGGATTGGGTGAACTGGGCCGATCAAAATGGGCCATTATTGGCTGAAAGGAGGTCCGAAATCCAAAATGGGGTAACCGAAAAATATACTTGGGAATCGGTGTCCAATTTATACCTTTATCATCTTAAAGCCTTGGCTAATAAATTATAGGGTGCATGCATTGGAAACAACGTTTTTATAAAAAGAATCAGATTGGAATTGATGCGATTAGTTTGCTCGTTTCCTTATTTGCGGCAATTTATATTAAACACCAAGCATTTATCTTCCCCAAGTCATTTACCGATTTACTCTTCACCATTTTAATTATTGGATTTTGGTATTTATCTGCACATCAATGTAGATTATATCGCAATCGTATTTATAAGAAATTTCCTGAAGAAATTCTTTTTAACTTTTATGCTAGTGCACTATTTGTAATTATCCTTAGTGCCTTTTTGTTTTTATCAAAATCGGGATATGCTAACCTATTTAGTTTTAGTGTTTTTGCAGGTATTCATTTTTCCCTTTCCACTATATTTAAATATTATATCCGTAAAAAACAACACTCTGCATTTTATGAAGGGGCTTTGTATGATTCTATAATCATTGTGGGATATAATAAGTCGTCCATTGAGTTTTCTAAAACATTAAAGGAACATGTTTATTATGGATATAAATGTTTGGGCTTTATCAATGCCGAACCTATTCAGGCTGAAGGAATTAAATATTTAGGTGCTTTAGAAAATTTACAACAACAATTAACAAGTCAACATGTTGATGAAGTTATTATTGCTTTGCCAAGTAAGGACGCTGATTCAATTAGATACTGCGTGGATGTTTGTGATCAATTAAATATTAGAGTACGTATTATGCCTGCACTTTTTGATTTAACAATCAAGGCAGAAGAAATGGATAATTTGGGTGTATTATCTGTTATAAATTTAAATGAACTTCCATTAGATAAATGGGAAAACCAAATATTTAAAACCATTTTTGATATCGTATTTTCTTTACTTTTTTTTATTATTGTTGGTTGGTGGTTATTTCCCATCATTGCGATACTAGTTAAATTAGATTCAAGAGGATCTGTATTTTATAAACAAGAAAGATGGGGTGTTAATAATACACCAATCATGTGTTATAAATTTAGAACCATGCAATTTGAAAATGGCTATAAAGGAAATAACCATGAGGACTTTGAACAAACCTCGCGCAATGATCCGCGTGTAACTAAATTGGGTAAAGTACTGCGCAAATATAGTTTGGACGAACTTCCTCAATTTTGGAATGTAATAAATGGAGAGATGTCTGTAGTGGGCCCAAGACCGCATCCAACACCGATGAATTTAGAATCGATGAATAGTGTAGCAAACTATTTAAAAAGACATATGGTTAAACCCGGTATTACTGGTTGGGCACAGATTAACGGCTGCCGAGGCGAAGTGCGTACCCACGAGGAAATGGAACAACGTGTTAATTTTGATCTTTATTATATTCATAGATGGTCCTTTACATTAGACTTACAAATTATCTTACAAACCATCATTAAAATGTTGCGCGATAAAGGCGCTTACTAATGAAAAAGCAATTATTACATTTCAGATTCTTAATTTTCAGTTCTTTCTTTTTTCTTCTAATTTGTTTTAATGCTTCTGCGCAAACCTTTTCGCATCAGCAAAAATTAGACCAGTTTTTATCATTGATGTCTCAAAAAGGACTGATAGATTATAATGATTTATCCAAGCCAGTTGATCGCCATCATATTTATGCGCTATTACAAGATTTATCGAGTAATAGTGATTTAAATCCCATCGAAAAAAAAGAACTAAATTTTTATTTAAATGGATTTAAATTAGAAGATAGCACTTATATGCCCAATGATAAAGTGAAGCCTTCCTTTAACCATTTTTTCAAAAAACCATTGGACGAGCAACATCTATTTTTATACAAGGACAAAGACTTTGGTTTTATTTTAGATCCAATGGTGCAACTCACCGAACAAAATGTAAATGGTAATTCAGTGAGTGCGCAAGCTTTGGGAGTACAATTTATTGGTTATGTTGGAAAAAGATTAGGTTTTCAAATGAGTTATCAAGATGTAAACGAACGAGGTCGATTTGATTCGGTTCGTCAAGGCAATGACTTGCCGGGAGTTGTTCGTAAGCAAAGTACCGATCCTCGTTTATTTAATTATAGCCAAATGAATGCCACCATTAGCTACCGATTTAATAAAGGAAATATTATTGTAGGACAGGATCAAAATATTTTCGGTTATGGCCAAGTGGGTAATTTAGTATTATCTGATAAAGCACCAGCTTATCCTTTTTATGCATTTAATTATGCCCCAACTAAATGGTTAAAATTTAATTACATGCATGCTTGGTTACAGAGTGGTGTGGTTGACTCCGCTGCTTCATATCATACAGGCAATACAGTGTATGGTGGGCTACGTGAAAAATTTATTCCTAAATTTTATGCAATACATTCTATAGAAGTGACTGCAATGAAAGGTTTGAAATTTAATGTAGGTGAATCAATTGTATATAGTGATCAATTGGAGCCGGCTTATATGATACCTGTAACTTTTTTTAAAGCCTTTGACAATCAAAAATTTGGAGACAATATTTTGACTGGTTCTAATGGTCAAATATTTATGGGCTTTAATAGTCGTAATCAAATCCCACATACTCATTTTTATGGTCAATTATTTATTGATGAAATAAGAGTGAGCTCAATGTTTAATTCAGGCACTTCACGCAATCAACTTGGTTTTCAAACAGGGATAAGTATTGCTGATGCATTTATTCCTAATCTGACGCTTAATTCAGAATATACGCGTATTAACCCTTTTGTCTATAGTAATTTTATTGCTTCTCAAAATTATACGAATGCTAATTACGCAATGGGCGACTGGATGGGGAACAATGCGGATCGCATTTATATGAGTGCACAATATCATCCAAAAATGCACTTGTTTTTAACGGGCTATATGATGTTTGTTACAAAAGGGGGTGCGGGAACAACTGAGCAGCAATACTTTGCACAACCTCAGCCAAAATTTGGTTTTGACCCTCAATATCAAAGTGCTAAATTAGGATTGGTAGCAAATTATGCATTCTGGAACAATGTTAACTTTAAATTTACTTGTTCAAATACCTATTTAAAGCCAAGTTTGGCTAAATCTAGAACTATCCCCGAAGTGAGTATAGGCATATACTGGAATAAATTTTAGTACTTTTACATATATAATTTCCTAAAAATGAATAGATTTTTCTATAGGGCTTTAGCATTCCTTTCCCTAAGTATTTTTGCATTGACAAGTTCGATTAGTGCGCAGGATTTAAAAAATATCAAGGCAGGTCAACTTTCGGATCAACAAATGATGCAAATTTGGCAGCAATTTAGCGCTAAGGGTATGTCGGAGTCCGATGCAATGAAGGTGTTGGTGCAAAAAGGCTTGAGTCCTAACGAAGTGGGTACATTTAAAAAGAGGCTAATTGGCATGCAAGGTATGCAACAAGGAAAACTTGGATCGAAGCCACTCATAAAAGATACTGCCAACTTTTTACATGATTCAAGTTGGGTCAAGGAAGTTCCTAAAATTCATCCTTCTCAAAAGTATTATGGCTATGATTTTTTTGCAAATCCTAATGCAGATTTCCAGCCTAACTTAAATGTTGCTACTCCTCAAAACTATATTCTCGGTCCATCAGATGTATTGAATATTACACTTTATGGAATGAACGAAACTGAAATAGATGCCATGGTTAATAAGGATGGTAATATTCAGGTGGAATACGTTGGCTTAATTAATGTAAGTGGATTAAGTATTGAACAAGCAAAGCAGAGAATTGCAACAAGAATGCAAAAGTCTTATCCTGCCTTAGTTTCAGGTAAGACAAAATTAAATATTAGCTTAGGTAATGTGAGAAGCATTCGTGTAACAGTAGTGGGGGAAGTGGAAAGACCAGGTGGATATCAAGTATCCGCATTAGCAAATGTGTTTAATGTTATTTATTTAACAGGAGGCCCTACCGAAAAAGGTAGCTTAAGAAGTATTCAATTGGTACGCGATAATAAAGTGCTTAACACGATTGACTTATACCCTTTTTTACAAAGTGGTTTGATGCCTCAAAATATTCGATTACAAGATCAAGATGTATTGGTATTTGCTCCATATGGTAAACGTGTTGAATTGGGTGGACAATTAAAAAGACCTATGATTTATGAGTTATTGCCAACTGATAATTTAAAACAAGCTTTAGCATACGCAGGTGGATTTGGTGAACTTGCTTTCACCGATCGTTTAAAAATTGTACAATACAATGGGCGCGAAAAGTTATATAAGGATATAGAGGCAAATAGTTTTGAAAATTATATTCCACAACAAGGGGATTCTATCTATGCAGATAAAATGGAGCCTAACTTTGAAAATAAAGTAACCATTACTGGTGCAATTGTAAGACCAGGTCAATATGGTTATACGCCTCAATTAAGTTTAAAGACATTATTGAAAAAGGCAGATGGATTAAGAGCCGATGCTTTTTTATCCAGAGCTGTATTAAAAAGAGTCACAGCGAATAAAGAAAGAACAATGTTATCTGTTGATTTAAATAAAATAAATACAGATCCTCAATTTGATTTGCAATTGCAATCCGAAGATTCTATCCAAATATTTGCTAAGCAAGACCTAGAAGATGTAAAATTCGTGAACATTGAAGGTAATGTGCGTATTCCTGGAAAAGTAATATACAGAAAGGGTATGACTATTGAGGATTTAATTGCCTTAAGTGGTGGTTTTGCAAATGATGCTGCTTATCACCGAATTGAGCTTTCACGTTTGCAAATAGATCGTTCCGATGTAATGAGCAATAAATTAGTTGCATTGACAAAATTAAATATCGATAGTTCCTTATCTAATTCAGATGCGAAATATGAATTAGCCCCACAGGATTATGTGTATGTGCCTAAATTATTAAACAATAAATTTTTAGGAGATGTTAAAGTGCGCGGTGAAGTTTTGTTCCCTGGCAACTTTGCTTTAGAAAGACGTGATGAAACAATTAAAGACCTTATCACAAGAGCAGGAGGGTTAACGCAATACGGCTCGATAAAAGATTTACAAGTATTTAGAAACGGAACGCGTATTGGAGTGAATTTGAATAAGGATGCTGAAAAAGACATGTCTTTATTAATGCTTCCTGGTGATAGTTTGTTTATTTCACGAAATGATCCTTTTGTTGAAATAGCTGGTGGTGTATATAATCCTCAATTAATTCGTTACGAGTCAAGCAGTTTTAAATATTATATTTCTGCTGCCGGCGGTGTAAAAAATAGAGCTTCCTTAGCAAAGGCCTATGTACAATATGGTAATGGAATAAATCGTAAAAGCACTCGTTTCTTATTTTTAAGATTCTATCCATCCATTAAACAAGGAAGTAAAATTATTGTTCCAGAAGTGCCTGAAAAAGAAAGTACATTTTCGGTAGCACAATTTGGGGCTATAACCACTATTGTATCTGGTTTAGTTACTTTAGCAGCAATACTTAAAAAATAGTTTATTAAACTACAATTACATTTATGCAATCGCCTTCAAATAATTTTTCGATACAACAATTGTTAAGTAATCTTTTCACTAAGCTTAAGGTAACTTTTAAAGAACACTTTAAGTTAATGTTATTAATTGGGTGCATTGGAGGTGTTTTGGGATTAGGTTATAGTTTATTTAAACATACAAAGTATAATGCTGAAATTACTTTTTTAGTAGAGGAGAATAAAGCGGGTGGTGGTTTGCTTTCATCATTAGGCAGCCAAATTGGTATTGATGTATCCAGTATGGCGGGTGCAGGTAATTCAGTAATATCTGGAGATAATATGTTGGAATTATTGAAGAGCAAAACCATGATGCAGGAATGTTTATTAACTCCTTTTCAAAAAGATAGTAGTTATTTATTAGTAGATCGGTATGTAGATGTTTATAATTTACGCGACAAATGGGCTAATGATGATAAAGTAGGGGTTCAAGTTCATTTTGGAGATCCTAAGGTTTCACCAAGATTGAAAGACAGTTTGTTAAATGTCATTATCAAGAGAATTTATAAAAAAGAATTTAGTGTAGCAAAGCCCGATAAAAAATTGGGATTCTTTAAAGTTAGTGTTTCTACTAATGATGAATTGTTAAGTGTGTATTTATCTGAACGCATCATAAAAATTGCAACTGACTTTTATGTCAACAATAAAACAAGTCGTTTAAAAAATAATGTTGCTCGTTTAGAACATCGAACTGATAGTATTGGCACCCTTTTGAATAATCGCACTTATTCTGCAGTGAATGATATGCGTTTGATGCTTAATTTAAATCCTGCTGACATAAGTGCACAAGGAAGTTCCGAAATTTCTCAAAGAGACAAAATAGTACTTTCTACTGTTTATGCCGAGCTCATAAAAAATCTTGAAATTACCAAAACCGCCTTGGTTCAAGAAACACCAACAATTCAAATCACTGATAAGCCGATAATACCTTTAGAAAAAGAGGAATTAAAATGGTATGAAGGTTTGTTAATTGGTTTCTTTGCACCAGTATTCTTTTTGTTTGTCATTTTAGCTATTTAATTATCTAGCGATTACTTTACTTTCTATATTTTAGATTGAAAAATTTTTACCCAAAAAATCCCTGGTTGCTTTTTTCCCCTTTTTTAGTGCTGTATCTCCTTATGATTTACAAACTAAATAGTGCAACACCCATTGTGTTGATGGGTGATGAGCCTCGCTATTTGCAATATGCTCAAAATTTGTTGCATGGCTATTTTTCGCCAAAGGGTCAAGTTGATTTGTGGAGTGGGCC
>CANCEU010000064.1 GCA_947375185.1 Chitinophagaceae bacterium | reverse complement strand
CTTAAAAATATCTTTTCTAGTCCTGGCTCGTAAATGGTGATTTGACCCGCACTTAACTTATCTACCTTCACCTTATCAATGTCCACACAAGTAACCTTGTTACCCGTCTCCGCAAAACAAGTACCTGTTACCAATCCCACATAGCCCGTGCCTACTACTGCTATTTTCATTTAGTTAGATTTAGTTAGCGTTAATTAAATTTAATTTGCTTTAATTAATTGAAAAAAGATTTAACACCTTCTACAATATAAGACAATTGCTCCGCATCCATTTCTGTATGAATCGGCAATGAACAAACACATGGTGTCAAAGCATTTGTAACAGGCAAATCAAGGTTTTTGTTATTTCGATTATCTTGATTAGCAAACATTTTCTGCAAATGCCCTGGCACAGGATAATAAATCATACAAGGAATTTCTTTAGCAGCTAAATGTGCAATAAATGCATCTCTATCTACCCCTTTTAATTGCATGGTATATTGATGAAATACATGCGTAGTGTACTTACCAATTGCTGGTGTAACAATTTGAGTAATACTTGCAAATGCATCTGTATAATATTTAGCGACTGATTGTCTCGCTTTACTATATTCATCTAAGTGTGCTAATTTGATATTTAAAATAGCTGCTTGTATAGAATCTAATCTTGAATTACATCCTACTACATCGTGATAATATCTTTCAGACTGACCATGATTTGCAATCATTGACATTTTATTAGCCAATGCTTTATCATTTGTAAATAAAGCACCTCCATCTCCAAATGCACCTAAATTTTTACTAGGATAAAATGAAGTCGCTCCAATATGTCCAATAGTTCCTGTTTTCTTTTTAGTTCCGTCCGAAAAAGTATAATCACATCCGATGGCTTGTGCATTGTCCTCAATTACATAAATATTATGTTCTTTGGCAATAGCCATAATTTCCTCCATTGGAGCAGCTTGTCCATATAAATGCACCGGCACAATTGCTTTTGTTTTTGGTGTGATTGCTTTTTTCAAACTTTCCAGATCCATACAATAAGTGACTGGATCCACATCTACAAAAACTGGTGTCAATCTTAACAACGCAACTACTTCGGTGGTAGCGATATAAGTAAATGATGGAGTGATTACTTCGTCACCTGGCTGTAAATCCAATGCCATCATCGCAATTTGTAACGCATCCGTTCCATTGGCACATGGAATCACATACTCAGCAGCTAAATAAGTGCCTAAATTTTGGGCAAAATCCTTGACCGCTTTACCATTAATATAGGCAGCTGAATCCAAAACCTCATGAATTGACGCATCAACTTGATCTTTAATTGCTAAATACTGCGTTTTGGTATCAACCATCTGAATTTTTCGCATCCTATAAATTTTAGCAAAATTACAATAAAAAGACTGATTTTTGCCTTCAGAACCACTTTCCATGTTATTGTATAAACTATTCCTATTCTGCTATCCAAAAATTGCCAAATTGCTAGGTTTTTTTAACCCTAAAGCGAAGCAATGGACAATTGGACAGGAAGGTGTTTGGAATGAAATTGAAGCCAATCAAATTAAACTTCAAGGACATCCAATAATATGGTTACATGCAGCTTCTTATGGTGAATTTGAGCAAGGATTACCCATTATTGAAGCCATTAAAATAAAATACCCACAATATAAAATTTGGGTTACTTTTTTTTCACCTTCCGGCTATTTACACCGTAAAGATGATCCAAATGTAGATGCTGTCACCTACTTGCCTTTTGATGGTCCAAAAAATGCTGCTAACTTTTTAAATAAAGTAAACCCTAAATTAATCGTTTTCATTAAGTACGAATTTTGGTTTAATTATTTAAGTGAAGCAAAAGCAAGAAAAATTCCAAGCATTTTAGCATCTGCTATATTTAGAAAAGATCAAATATTTTTTAAATGGTATGGTGGATTTTATAAAAATATGCTTTCTCTTTTCTCAAGCATTTTAGTTCAGGACCATGAAATTTATGATTTAGTAGCACCAATATTAACTAAGACTAGATTGTTTATTAGCGGCGACACGCGATTTGATAGAGTGATGCATACCTCTAGCACCAGCCAGCCAATTGAATGGATGCATTTATTAGATGGTCATAAAAATATTATAGCGGGAAGTACATGGAAAGAAGATGATGCCATTCTTTTTAAAACAACTGCACACTTTAATCAGTTCAATTGGATTATAGTACCTCATCATGTAGATGAAAAAAACATTGACGCATGTAAAAGAACTTATCCTTCGGCTATCACCTTGACACAATTATTGAATAGTAATCAAAAGCAAACAAGACCCATTGTATTAATTATTGACTGCATTGGATTATTAAGAAATATTTATCAATATGCCTTCATTAGTTATGTGGGTGGTGGATTTGGAAAAGATGGAGTGCATAATGTATTGGAACCAGCAGCATTTGGAAAACCTGTAATTTGGGGGTATAACGATGCTAAATTTAAAGAAGCAATTGGGCTTAGAAATCAAAAAGGAGGTTATCGAATAAAAAACGAGGCTGAGTTTGTGATGCACGTAAATGAACTAATCCAAACAACAAGTCACTATGATAAAATTTGTACTAATGCCAGAAATTATATTCAAATTAACGCAGGAGCCACACAGAAAACCATGAAAGAAATTATGATCCAATTAGAGAAGTCTTAAGCTAGGAATGTTTACTTTTGGGGCCAATTGAATAAATGATTCATTTAAAATATTAACAGTTAGCAATGTTTATTGAACAAAATATAAGAGGAGAAAAAAGAGGTTTTATTGAAGTGATTTGCGGAAGTATGTTTAGCGGTAAAACAGAAGAATTAATTAGAAGGTTAAAGCGTGCTAAAATTGCGAACTTAAAAGTAGAAATTTACAAACCAGCAATTGATACTAGATACGATCAAAACAAGGTAGTAAGCCATGATGCAAACTCAATTCACTCCACTCCTGTTGATCATTCTAGTAAAATTTTATTGCTAGCAGAAAATGCTGAAGTTGTTGGAATTGATGAAGCACAATTTTTTGATGAAGAAGTTATCCGCGTTGCAGAACAATTAGCAATGCAAGGAAAAAGGGTAATTGTTGCAGGATTGGATATGGATTATTTAGGTAAGCCATTTGGACCAATGCCGCAATTACTTTCAATTGCAGATTTCATTACTAAGCTTCATGCTATTTGTGTTCAATGTGGCCACTTAGCAAATATCTCTTATCGTACAAGTGAGGAAAATGGTACTGTTGTTTTAGGAGAGAAAAATAATTACGAACCTAGATGCAGAATATGCGCGAGCAAATAAAAAATATATTCACACTTTTAAAGAAAGATTTATTGTTGGAATTTCGCCAACAATATACTTTTTTTGGCATCCTTTTATACATTGCTTCCACAACATTTGTTATATACTTAACAATGGGCCAACCCGATGATAAGGTTTGGAATGGCTTGTTTTGGGTTATTCTTTTATTTATTTGTATTAATGCCGTAGCAAGAAGTTTTTTACAAGAAGGTCGCGGCCGAATGCTCTATTTTTATACCATTGCCAGTCCTATTCATTTTATTTTATCTAAACTTATTTATAATAGTATTTTGATGGTATTAATGAGTGGATTAAGTTTATTGCTTTTCACTTTACTACTAGGTAATCCATTACAACACAGCATTTTATTTTTTGGAATAAGCTGTTTGGGGGGCATTAGTCTTAGCTTAGTATTTAGCTTTCTTGCAGCAATCGCTGCAAAAGCACAACAACCATCAGCCATCATGGCAATATTAGGTTTTCCATTAATTATTCCTCAAATTTTACTACTCATGCGTATTGCTAATATTGCATTCGCTGATGTAGTTCAAAATGGATTACCTCAATTGGTGGGGATGCTCTGCGGCTTTGATATCATGATTATTGCACTCGCCTATATCCTATTTCCTTTTCTTTGGAAAGACTAGATTTTCTTTACTAGTTCTGCTCTTTTATAAGTTCCACTAAAAAAAATCATATACAGCAGCAAAATAAAAAATATTTAATTACTTTATTTTTGTTGCGATTAAAACTGAAGGTGTCTTACAGTTTGTCCATTATTGATCAGTTGCTTTAAAGACTCTATGCCAATTTTTAAATGACGATCCACAAATTGTGCTGTTACTTTACTATCACTTGCCTCTGTTTTCACTCCTTCCGGAATCATAGGAGAATCACTGACTAATAATAAAGCACCTGTTGGAATTTTATTGTAGAACCCTACCGTAAAAATGGTAGCGGTTTCCATATCAATTGCATACGCTCTGACTTTTGTTAAATATGCTTTAAACTCATCATCATGTTCCCAAACACGTCGGTTAGTAGTATATACAGTACCTGTCCAATAGTCCACATTGTTATCGCGAATAGTTGTTGAAATTGCTTTTTGCAAAGCGAAGGCAGGCAAGGCTGGGACTTCGGCTGGGAAATAGTCATTGGAAGTACCTTCCCCTCTTAATGCAGCAATTGGTAAAATTAAATCTCCAATGGTGTTGCGTTTTTTCAATCCACCACATTTACCTAAAAACAAAACAGCTTCTGGCTGAATAGCCGTTAATAAATCCATAATGGTAGCAGCCCCTGGGCTTCCCATACCAAAATTAATGATTGTAATTCCATCAGCAGTTGCACATTGCATGGGTCTATCTCTTCCAATCACCTCTACACCGTTCCACTCAGCAAACATATTTACATAATTGCTAAAATTGGTCAATAAAATATATTTACCAAATTGATCTAAACTTGCGCCAGTATAACGGGGCAACCAATTATTTACAATTTCTTCTTTCGTTTTCATAAGCAAATTTTTAAACCCTATACTAAATCTATACTTATCTTTGGCATAGGATGATATTTAAAATTACAATTTTTATCGGACTTATTAATGATTGAAATCAATTACCCACATTACCCCTTTAAAATTCGTCCCAACGAAGCAAGTACGCGTGTAGGCAATGAAAAAGATAAGTCAAAGGATCAAATATTCGATCCATTTAGGAAACGATGGATTTTACTTACTCCTGAGGAATGGGTTCGTCAAAACATTTTACAATATTTAGTGCAGGTTTGCCAATATCCAAGCGCTATAATTGCAGTTGAAAAATCAATTCAATTAGGCGAACTACAAAAAAGATTTGATATTTTAATTTACAACAATGATAAGCCTTGGATGATAATAGAGTGTAAAGAGGCTAATGTTGCTATTAACGATAAGACAATTGCTCAGTTATACCAATACCAACAAGTATTAGAAGCCGAATATTTATTTGCAAGTAACGGACACGAAACGATTGGTGCGCAAATAAAATCGGGGAAACTGCATGCGTTGCAAAATTTCCCCGAGTATCTATAATGTTATTTTCTTCCTAATATATTATGGGAAGATTCCTAATTCAGCATATGAGGTTCCCACCTTGTCAATGGCACAAACATAAGCTGCAGTACGCATGTCAGGAATAGAAGGATTCGCTTTCCAAATATCCATAATTTCTCTGGTTGCATTAATCATTGTTTCTTCCAAACCACTATGTACTAAATCAATTTCATCAGGGCCATGTGCAATGATTTGCTTTTCAGCTTGGGTTACTTTTTTGCCAGTCAATTCTTCAATCTGATTTAAGATATTGATGTTAGCGTTTTCAGTAAATCTTTTCTCTAAACGACCATAGCGAACATGGCTTAAATTCTTTAACCACTCAAAGTAAGAAACAGTTACCCCTCCAGCATTTAAATACATATCTGGAATAACTAAAATTCCTTTCTTTGAAAATATATCATCTGCTTCGGGCGTCAACGGTCCATTCGCTGCTTCACCAATAATTTTTGCTTTAATGCGAGGTGCATTATTAGCATCAATTACATTTTCGAGTGCTGCTGGAATTAATATATCACATTCCATTTCAAGTGCATCTCCACTCTTTTCAATATTAGTTGCACCTGGGAAATTTAAAATGCTTCCTGTTGCTTTACGATGTTGAAAAACTGCCTCTTCATTTAATCCGTCTTTACAATATATAGCGCCTTCATATTCAGCAATAGCAATAACCTTAGCACCATGTTCTCTAAAGAATTTCGCAGTATAATATCCAACATTACCTAATCCTTGTACAATTACATTTTTATTTTCAATGCCCACCGTTAATCCTGCCTTAGCCATAACATCTGGCATTAAACAAACTTCTCTTACTCCGTAAAACACACCTAATCCAGTAGCTTCTTTACGTCCTCTTACACCACCTAATGAAATAGGCTTACCGGTTACACAGCCTGCTGCATCAATTTCACCCGGCTTTAATGATTGATAGGTATCTACAATCCAGGCCATTTCTCTTTCACCTGTACCATAATCAGGTGCAGGTACATCAATACCTGGGCCAATAAAGTTTTTCTTCACTAACTCCGAAGTATATCTTCTTGTAATTTTTTCCAACTCATATGGACTTAATGAGCGTGGGCTAATTTTAATACCACCCTTTGCACCACCAAATGGTACATTCACAATTGCACATTTGTAAGTCATCAATGCAGCTAACGCCATTACTTCATCTTGATTCACTGCCATGCTAAAACGAATACCACCTTTACATGGAGATTTATGTTGAGAGTGCTGAACTCTATATGCTTCAATTACTTCGATGCGTCCATCGTCCATCTTCACTGGGAATCGCATACTGTAAACACTATTACATGCTTTAATTTGTTCCAATATTCCCGCCTCCCATTTTGTATACTGAGATGCTTTATCAAAACTACGCTCAACACTTTGAAAAAAACTGTATTCCTTATTCTCTGACATAACAATTGTTTAAAAATTGATTAAATTATTTTTTTTCTAACTGAGAAACTTTTTTATCGATGCTTGCTACATAAATAAAAAGACCAATTAAAATGATGGACACGATGGTCATCACTAAATATATTTTTCCATCTTGAACCATTAGTCCCTCCGTTTTAGCTGCTTGTGTTTGTAATAAATTGAACATAAAAATATTTTTTTAATAAGATTGATGAAAAGATAATTTTATAAAAGACCCTCTTTTTTTAGTTGCAAAAGTTGAATACGAATTCGAATAGTACTAATCCACACCCCTAGTAAAGTCCACCCAATTACTGCGGGATAAAAAACAGTACGCATACTTGCGGTCATGTCTTTACCATTCATGCCCGGATTCCCTTCACTTCCCTGGCCGCCAGGATGTAATGATTCTGTAAGTCTAGGTAAAATCCAAAGTGTTGGAAACAACATGAAGAAAGAAAATATATTGTAGACTGCAGATAAACGCGCGCGCTTTTCCATATCTAATAAACTACCTCTTAATACGAAATAAGCAAAGTATATAAGCAAGGCAATGGCAGCTCCATTTTGTTTGGGATCTCCCACCCAAGGACTACCCCATTGATAATTTGCCCAAAATGCACCTGTAATGATACCTAATGTTCCAAAGACGATTCCCATCGAAGCATATGCATGCGAATAAACATCATCAATTAAATCACCAGATCTTAAATATTTAATAGCATACACTAATGAAACAAATAATAAAATCATCATTCCAAACCACATGGGTACATGAAAAAAGAAGTTACGAATGGACTCTTTCATTCGGTCATCTAACTTAGGAACCTTCACTAAAAAACCATAAGTACATGTGTATAATAACAATACGAAGGATAACACTTTCCACCATTTAGCTCTTAGCATAATTAATTGTTTTTAGACCAAGTAGTACTTAAACTAACAATTGTTTGCAAACATACTGATTTTTGCATTTAATTGCCATTTTAAGCTCAAATACTTGTACCGCAAATTTACTGCTAAAGTTGTACATTTGCCTCCATAATTTTCATGCCGTAACATGAAGCGAACTGCCCCGTAAGGCTGTAGTAAACTTAATGTGGCTATCATCTTAAAATCATAGACACAAATGAAACTTTCACAATTTAGGTACGATC
>CANCEU010000063.1 GCA_947375185.1 Chitinophagaceae bacterium | reverse complement strand
GACTTGCATGTATTAAGCCTGCCGCTAGCGTTCATCCTGAGCCAGGATCAAACTCTCCATTGTAAATGTTGTTTGATCATGACTATCAGTCTCAAATTAATCGAAAATGACGTCTGATTTAATTTTTTTGATGCTTTAACCTTTACCTGATTTTTTCAATTAATCAGTTACTGTTATTTCCAAACTTTCAAAGATCTTATGTGCTTATTTTGCGCGCTATTTATCGTAGCGGGGTGCAAAGGTAAGAACAATATTTTTACCAGCCAAACTTTATTTAAATTTTATTTAGAAAAACTAAAAAAGATTTAAAAGAATAAGGCCTAATAATTTCGAAGAACTAACCTCTTTTTTGAAGAGGGACGGCAAAGATACAGCTGCTATTTTAAACCACCAAATATTGGTGAAAATATTTTAAAGTTTTTTGAACTTTTATTTGCTGTAAACTGCTTCAGAGATCTATCCGTTGTTGATGTTTCATCGTTAACGGGCGGCAAAGATAAGGAGCTTTTACTACTGGCCAAATATATTGTATACTATTTTTAATATTTTTTCGTTCAAAGTGCTCAAAATCTGCACATTATATCATGAAACCTAATAGGAATAAGGATTTGTGGACTATAAAATTTTTTGAAAATAATCAGGATATTTTATGGCAGATAAGTATAGGCCATGAGCTGGAGTCGAAAAATCGACATTTTGTTCGTTTTTTAATCTAATTATTTCCTCAAAACGAGCTAAATCTATCTGACCTCGACCAACTTGTAGCATTGTTCCAACCAATCCACGGATCATTCCTCTTAAAAAACGGTTCGAATCTATATTAAATTGAATCAAACTCCCCTCTTGATTCCATTCAGCCTTCGAAATAGTACAATCGAACGTATTTACTGTTGTATTTTTCTTAGAGAAACTCTCATAATCCTTATATATTAGTAAAGTATTTGCTGCCTCTTGAAGCGCAGGGACACTTACTGGAAATGGATAATACCAAGATCTGCCCTCTAAAAAAGGTGATTTTTGAGTATGTATCTTATATAAATAGGATCTCTTAATGGCATCGAATCTGCTATGTGCATCATTGGGTACTATATATATAGTATTCACTACGATTGAATTAGGCAGAATTGCATTCAAATTATAGATGTGTCTTATAGTAATGTCAATTGAAGTATCAAAATGAAAGAAGTTTTGCAATGCATGTACCCCAGCGTCAGTTCGGGATGCTCCAGTTAAAGAAATAGATTCCCTATATAAAGTAGCCATTGCGTTTTCTAAAGCTCCTTGTATTGTTTGTTGATTTTGTTGTATTTGAAAACCACCAAAACCAGCACCATCATAACTCACTTCAATAAAATACCTTTTCATTAATCCCATATTTATTACACTAAACTACAAAATAATTCATTCTTACTTATTTTAACTATTTCAATACAACTGCTGACTTAACTTAGCAAAAGAAAAATTTATACTTTATGAATAAGCTATGGACAAGCACATTATTATTACTTCTGTTCTCAATTAATTTAATTGCACAAGGAAATGAACAAATAGAAGATAGTACTTGGAGAAAAGACTACCGTGCATTTGCTACTAAGGAAAATGATTTAACTCACACCAAGCTAGTTGCCAAATTTGACTATGCAAAGTCACAATTAAATGGCGAGGTTTGGCTGGACTTACATCCACATTTTTATCCCACCAATTCATTAACGCTAGATGCGAAAGCAATGGCAATACATGAAGTAGCGATTGTTATGAATGGAGCCAATAAAAAATTGAGTTTTGAATATGACAGCTTACTACTAAAAATTAAATTAGATAAGCAATATTCTGCTAAAGAAAAATACACCATATATGTTAAGTATACCGCCAGACCTAATGAATACAAAGCTAAAGGGAGCACGGCTATTACTGATGCAAAAGGCATGTATTTTATAAATCCACTTGGAACTGATAAAAACAAGCCAACACAAATTTGGACACAAGGCGAAACAGAAGGGACTAGTGTTTGGATCCCAATAATAGATAAACCAAATCAAAAGTGTACACAGGAGTTTCAATTAACCGTACCAAGTAAATATGTTTCTCTTTCTAATGGATTATTGGTAAGTCAAATTGATAATAAAAATGGTACAAGGCAAGACATTTGGAAAATGGATCAACCCCATTCTCCATACTTATTCTTTATTGGTATTGGTGATTATGCTATTGTAAAAGATGTATTTAAAGTAAAGGAAGAAAGCACGAAAGGTGCTGATAAATCAAGAAAAATCGAAATCAGTTACTATATAGAAAAAGATTACGAAAAAGAAGCGCGCAAGATTTATGGAAAAACTCCTGCTATGATTGCTTTTTATGAGCAAATATTAGGCATCCCTTTCCCTTGGGCTAAATATGCTCAAATAAGCGGCAGAGACTATGTATCCGGCGCAATGGAAAATACCACATGCACACTTCATGGAGATGCAGTGCAGCAAAATGCTAGAGAATTAGTGGATGGAAATAATTGGGAGGGCACCATTGCTCATGAATTATTTCATCAATGGTTTGGCGATTTAGTTACAGCAGAGAGCTGGAGTAACTTGACTGTAAATGAAAGTTTTGCAGATTATAGCCAAACTTTGTGGTTAGAGCACAGCAAAGGAAAAGATGCTGGGCAATATGAAAATTACACTGGATTAAGCTCCTATTTAAACAGTCCTTCAGATGGTGAAAAGAATTTGGTTCGCTTTTTTTATAAAGATAGAGAGGATATGTTTGACTTAGTTAGTTATCAAAAGGGGGGCAGAATTTTGAATATGTTAAGGCATTATGTTGGAGATGAAGCTTTTTTTGCATCCCTGAATAAATATTTAACAGATAATAAATACAACAATGGCTCCGCCATTAAATTAAAACTGGCTTTTGAAAATGTTACCGGAAAAGATTTGAACTGGTTTTTTAATCAATGGTATTTTGACAAAGGGCATCCCTATATTCGCATCACTCAAAAATATGATGCAGATAAAAAACAAGTATTAGTTGTATTACAACAAACACAAACACAGGATAAAGTTTTTGAATTGCCTGTTGGAATTGATGTATACGCTGCCAATAATAAAACGCATTACAATGTTTGGAGTAAAAACAGAGTAGATAGTTTTTACTTCCCGGCGACAGTCGCTCCTGATAATATAAATGTAGATAACGATAAAGTATTATTATGGGCAAAAGAAGATGTAAAACCGTTATCACAATTTATATATCAATACAAGCACGCAACAAACTTCTTAGACCGTTTTGAAGCAATTAATGAAGCAGCTGAAAATATGGCCAAACCAGAAGCACAAGCATTAATCAAATTAGCACTTCAGGATACATTTTATGTAATTCGTCAAAAAGCAATTCATGCCTTTAACCCGGCAGCTATCACCACTGAAGTTGAAGAACTGATAGCTAATATTGCAATCAAAGACCTATCAAACGAAGTAAGAGAAGATGCAATAGATGCTATTGGAGCATTAAATAAAGCAAACTATAAAGAATTATATTTGAAATGGACCAAAGAGCCATCTTATTTGGTAGCAGGGGCTGCCTTAGAAGCATTAGAAAAAATTGACTCAGCCACCGCAATTGAAATTGCTACTAAGGAATCAAAAAATATAATTAAGAAAAGACTTAATAGTGCTGTAACTAATATATTATCAAAATATGGAGATGAAAATGTTTTTGAATTTGTTGCTACAAAATATGAAAGTTTAAGTATCCAGTCTGAAGAAA
This sequence comes from Chitinophagaceae bacterium, assembly GCA_947375185.1. Classification (GTDB taxonomy): domain Bacteria; phylum Bacteroidota; class Bacteroidia; order Chitinophagales; family Chitinophagaceae; genus Sediminibacterium. The sequence continues at coordinate 5,164 of CANCEU010000063.1, read as the reverse complement.
AATTTTATATGACAGTGCCATTTGCTGCCTTATTAATTAAAACAACTGACGAAGCTAAATTTAAAAAGGGTATTGACTTAATACTAGCATTTAGAAATTCAATTCCTGAAAGTTACAAAACACAAACCGACGCATATTTTAACACGAAAATATTTGGTACTATTTTAAAAGCGAAGAAACAAAAAGGAGAAGACAACTTAGTGAAAATAGTAAGCGCTGTGTTACCAAAAATATAGGTGAATAAATGCTAATTTTCACCTCACGCAGCGCGATTAGTTTTACGCTTGAAAACAGTAAGGTTTCGCATGCACTGGAGTTCGTTGAAAATTAGCATTAATTCATTCAAATAATACTCAGAAACTAAAAAGGGAGCTACTTCATTGTAAGTGCTCCCTTTTTATTAATATTTTTTCTTGAAAACCTAAATTTAAAAACTACCAACCTCCGCTGGCTCCACCACCACCGGAACTCCCGCCACCAAATCCTCCGAAGCCTCCGCCTCCTCCACCACCCCATTCACTTCCACTACTTCTTCCACCGCCACCAAGCAAGGATCCTAACAACATCCCAGTTGCTATATCCCCAAAGCCGCCTCCTCCATTATTAGCGCCACCAGAGCCATTATCTTTTCGCCCTACAATTACAACTATAATAATTGCAATAACAATAAACCCTATAAGCGAACCCCCAGAACCTTTTCCTTTCTTTGCTCGAGCAACCTTATATTCTCCAATAGCAGCTTTTGCTAAATCATCAGTTGCTTTATCAATCCCTTCAAAGTAATTGCGCGCGCGAAATGCCGGCTTTATATCATTATCAATTATATTATTGGCTGTGATATCAGGCACCGCTCCTTCTAATCCATAACCAACCTCAATTCTTACTTTTCGATCATTTATAGCAATCAATAATAAAATACCATTATTAGTTTTTTTATTCCCAATACCCCAATCTCTAAAAAGCTTAATAGCGTATTCTTCGATTGGGTAACCATCTAAGGTAGGTAATACTACAACCGCAATTTGATTTGAACTGCTATCATCAATAGCAACTAATTTATTTTCAAGTGCAGCTTTTTCAGCAGGAGTCAACACTCCAGCCATATCTGTAACTAATTGAGGTATATTTGGCTTTGCTAACACATTTTGTGCCATTGATTCAGAAGCACTTAATGCAAAGACAATAAAAAATAAAAGGAAAATTTTAAATGCTTTCATAATTAATTATTTTCCAATCATTATTTCGTCCGATAATTCATTGGTGTCGGTAGCACTATCAAATGGAAAATGGGAATGCAAAGCCTGCCCAATTTCTCTTATGACAGTAGAAATACCTAATACATAATTCATGGACTTAAAATGTCCTGTCATATCTTGTACCTGGCTATACCAAAACTCGATACCCATCTTTTCATAAATGCCTTGATCAGCATATATCGCAATTTTTTTATCATTCACTGCAACATATACTAAGACCCCATTACGCTCCTTGGTCTCATTCATTTTATGCTTAAAGAATATTTCTGTGGCCCTTGACAATGCATCGCCTTTCCCAAGCTTAGATTCAACATAGACACGAATTTCACCGCTTGTATTTTTCTCCGCTAATTGAATAGCCTCCACAAGCAATTGCTTGTCGGAGGCAGTCAATAAGGTATCAGCACTTCGTTTGAAGGGATTCCACATAACATTATATTTATAAAAGACTATTTCTAAAATTTCACTTCCGGTGCTTTGCTTGCACTTTCTTCTGCTTTAAATCCTTCCTTAGTTTTAAAGCCAAACATATTGGCTACTAAATTCAATGGGAATGATCTAGCTCTTTTATTATAGTCAGCAACTGCAGCATTAAAATCATTTCTTGAAACTTTGATTCTATTTTCAGTACCTTCTAATTGTGCTTGCAATCCACGGAAAGCATCGTTTGCTTTTAAATTAGGATAGTTTTCAGATACAACCATTAAACGGCCTAATGCTTGAGACAATTGACCTTGATTAGCTTGAAACTGCTGTAATTTCTCTGGAGTTAAATCTTTAGCATCTACTTTCATTTGTGTAGCGCTTGCACGAGCAGAAATAACACTTTCTAAAGTGCTTTTTTCGAAATTTGCCTCTCCTTTTACAGAAGCAACCAGATTAGGAATCAAATCAGCGCGACGTTGATAATCACTCTGAACATTATTCCAAGCCTGATTTACATTCTCATCTTGACCAACCAAACCATTGTAACCGCTACATCCCATTCCAAATAAGATTACGATTACTCCTAAAAAAATGAATAAGCCTAAATTTTTACGTAACATAGTTTTGTATTTGTTTATAAAGATAGAGCAAAGCAAGTACCAAATAAAGAATCTGACTTTTAGTCCGAAAATTTTTAAACCAACCTGCCAAAAAAAATCCCCTAACCAATGTTAAGGGATTTATTTAACTTTTTATTAAGTTATATCTGACAAATTCAGACAAAATAATGAATACTATCCTTTGATTGCTGCGATACCAGGAAGGGTCTTCCCTTCAAAATACTCCAACATAGCCCCACCACCCGTACTCACATAACTTACTTTATCATGGTAGCCAAACTGGTTTACGGCTGCAACACTATCTCCACCACCTACTAAGCTAAAAGCTCCGTTTTGAGTTGCTTCAGCTACTGCATCTGCTATTGCCTTAGTACCTGCTTGGAAGTTAGCCATTTCAAAAACACCCATTGGACCATTCCATAAAATTGTTTTACTTGCTAATATTACTGCAGCAAATTGCTTTCTTGATTCAACACCGGCATCCAAACCTTCCCATCCGTCAGGTATTTCACCACTTGCACAGTTTTTAGTATTGGCATCGTTGCTAAATTTATCGGCAATAATATTGTCAATTGGCAAATGAATGTTCACGCCTTTCGCTTTTGCTTTCGCTAAAATTTCTAACGCTAATGGCATACGATCATCTTCATGAATTGAGTTACCAATTTTTCCACCCTGCGCTTTAAAGAAAGTATATGCCATTCCGCCTCCAATAATAATATCAGTAGCTCGGTCTAATAAATTTTCAATAATTAAGATTTTATCTGAAACTTTTGCACCACCAATAATGGCTGTGAAAGGCTTTTGTGCAGCATGTAAAACTTTTTCAGCGCTTACCACTTCACCTTCCATTACTAAACCAAAGGTTCTGTTTGCAGGAGAAAAGAATTGAGCAATAATTGCAGTAGATGCATGTGCACGGTGTGCGGTACCAAATGCGTCATTCACATATACATCTCCTAATTTTGCTAATTTTTCTGCAAAAGCAACATCTCCTTTTTCTTCTTCTTTATAAAAACGCAAGTTCTCTAATAATAATACTTGCCCTGGTTGTAAAGCCGCTGCTTTATCTACCGCTTCGGCACCAATACAATCATTTGCAAACTGAACATCTACTCCTAATAATTTAGATAAATGTGCAACAATGTGTTTTAAAGAATACTTGTCAGTTGGCCCCTCTTTGGGACGACCTAAATGACTCATTAAAATCACGCTACCACCGTCTTTCAAAATTTTTGAAATTGTCGGCAAAGTTGCGCGCATACGGTTATCGTCGGTAATTTCAAATGCATCATTTAAAGGCACATTAAAATCCACTCGGATTAAGGCTTTTTTACCAGCAAAAGAAAAATCATTAAAAGTACTCATAATAAAAATATTTAAAATCGTTTGTAATAATGTAGCATAAAAATGCCCCCGTTTAACGGAGGCATTTGATATTGAATAATTGCTTATTTAATTTTACTTGCAAAGTATTTCACAGTACGCACTAACTGAGACACATAACTCATTTCGTTATCGTACCAAGCTACTGTTTTCACCAATTGAAGATCGCCTTGTGTCATTACTTTAGTTTGTGTTGCATCAAACAAAGAACCATAATGAATTCCAATTACGTCAGAGCTTACAATTTCGTCTTCGGTATATCCAAAAGACTCATTGGCTGCTGCTTTCATGGCTGCATTCACTTCCTCGGCTGTTACTTTCTTAGATAAGATGGTAGTTAATTCAGTCAATGAACCAGTGATTGTTGGAACACGTTGAGCAGAACCATCTAATTTACCTTTTAAAGAAGGCAATACTAAACCAATTGCTTTTGCAGCACCAGTACTATTAGGTACGATGTTCGCAGCAGCAGCACGTGCGCGACGTAAATCACCTTTTGGATGAGGTCCGTCTAATGTGTTTTGGTCATTTGTATATGCATGCACTGTTAACATTAAACCTGTAACAATACCGAACTTATCTTCTAAAACTTTGGCCATTGGTGCTAAACAGTTCGTAGTACAAGAAGCACCAGAGATAACTGTTTCGGTACCATCTAAAATTTCGTGGTTAGTGTTGAAAACGACAGTTTTCATTTCGCCAGTTGCTGGAGCAGAAATTACTACTCTTTTAGCACCTGCTTTAATATGTAATTCTGCTTTTTCTTTATCGGTAAAGAATCCTGTTGATTCAATAACAACATCAACATTATGCGCTCCCCAAGGAATTTGAGAAGGATCACGTTGTGCATAGATTTTAACAGCATGACCGTTAACTACTACTGAATCCTCAGTTGATTTAACATCAGCGTCAAAACGACCTTGTGCACTATCATATTTTAATAAGTGTGCTAATACAGCTGGAGATGTGAGGTCATTGATAGCTACTACCTCAATTCCTTCCATGTTATAAATTTGGCGGAAAACCAAACGACCGATACGGCCAAAACCGTTAATTGCAACTTTAACTGAACTCATAATAATTATTTTTATTTTTCTATTTGGAGATGCGAAGGTACCACCTTTTGCAAAATTTACACTCAAAATAGGGTTAAATAACTAAGAAATATTCAACAAAATTGACTGTTTTATGCGAACAGTTGGTCGTTTCAAAGGATTGCGGAAGAAATAGCTACCCAATCCCTCCAAGACAAACTTGAGAAATATCCCCCGAAAAAATGGCTTTTAACTGAAAAAAGATACAAAATGATTTGGCAGTAAAGCGATTGCATCCTATTTTTGCAACCCGATTACAAATTGGGTCCTGGAGCGTTCGTCTAACGGTTAGGACGCCAGGTTTTCATCCTGGTAATACGGGTTCGATTCCCGTACGCTCTACAAAGCCTCTCATGCAAATGAGAGGCTTTTTTGTTTCGAG
>CANCEU010000062.1 GCA_947375185.1 Chitinophagaceae bacterium | reverse complement strand
CAAAAGCGGAAGCACCATCATAAAAATTAGGAACAATTTTTTTCTCATTATCCAATATTGATAACTTCAACGACACTGTCTAAATTTAAACTTCCGTAAATATGCGGAAACAACTCATCTAAATCAGTCGCTAATTCAAATAACAAAGGCCTTTGCACTTTAGCTTTTTCAATTTTCAATTTCACCAAATTTGTTTGCCCTTTATAAAAACGATCTAATACTCCTGCTACTTGTTTTTCAACTGAGCAATGTATAAATCCTTCCTGCTCAAATTGAGTTGGCTGATATTCCCCTTTTAATTTTGCTTGTTCCCACTCTGACTGAGTAGTCACATGATATATGTATTCGCTTTCCATTCTTTAATCTTTTAAATTATTCATTATTTTAGAATTCTTGGTATTCTTTGTTCTAATAACATTAAATCCGCAAGCACAATTGCCGTTACCGCTTCCAAGACAACGGGGACTCTTAATGCAATGCATAAATCGTGTCTTCCTTTTACCGAAAACACTTCTTGTTCATTGGTTTCCCAATTCCATGTAGTTTGATCCTTAGGTGTTGAGGAAGTTGGCTTTACTGCAATGCGAAAAACTAAATCGTTACCATTTGTGTAGCCGCCTACAATTCCACCAGCATGATTGGTTTTTGTTTTACCAGAAGCATCCTCAATTGGGTCATTGTGATCTACCCCAAACATAGATGCTGCTGCAAATCCAGTACCAAATTCAATTCCTCTAATAGCTGGTATAGCAAATACAGCATGACTAATTAAAGATTCAACTGAATCAAAAAAATGTTCTCCCAATCCAATTGGCAAACCCTTTACAACACATTCTACGATACCACCTACACTGTCTTTTTGATCTATTGCTTTTTGCAAACCTTTTTCTAAATCCGTCTCCCCTCCAATGCTAACTATATACGCTTCAACTTGAATGTCCTTTAATAATTTTTTAGCTATCACCCCGGCGCCAACTAAAGCTGCTGTTAATCGACCGCTAAAATGTCCACCACCTCTAAAATCTTCAAAACCACCAAATTTATGATGCGCTGTAAAATCAGAATGACCCGGTCGAGGAACTGATCTTTGCTTTTCATAATCTCCACTACGCGTGTTGTTATTTTCAAATAACATGGTAATTGGTGCGCCTGATGTTGTATCATTAAATAAACCCGACTTGAAAATAGGCATATCATCCTCCTGTCTCGGTGTAGTTCCTTTTTGTTTACCTCCTTTTCGGCGCTCCATGTCAGTTACAAAATCGGTTTGTACTAAAGATAATCCAGCAGGACATCCATCTATAACAATACCAACGCAGGCACCATGCGACTCGCCTAAAATTTGCACTTTAAATAAGGTTCCAAAACTATTCATGTTAAACTTAATATTACAAGTTAAGAATTTTTAGTTGCTATTTGATTTCCACTTTTGCACCCAATTGAGAAAGATGAGCAAAGAAATCGGTATAAGATTTATTAATTGCTTCCGCCTCCGTAATGGTAACAGGACCATTTGCTATTAATGCTGCTACACCACATGCCATGGCAATTCTATGATCATGTTGTGAAAAAACAATAGCCTCTTTTATTTCAATACCACCATGTATTTTCATTATGTCACCATCCAAGTCAATTTGAATTCCCAATTTGGCAAATTCAGTTTGCAATGTTAATCCTCTATCACTTTCCTTGTGCGCCAAACGACTTACCCCTTTAATTTCTGAAACACCTATACATGCTGCAGCCAGTGCAACCAATGGAGGGAATAAATCAGGACAGTCTGTTGCATCAAATTCGAAAGCTCTAAGTGCATCTCCAGCATCAGATCCAATTTGAATTCCATCTTGTTGCAATGCAATAGACACATTAGCATTTTGCAATGCTTGCATTACTGCTTTATCCGCTTGTGTAGAATCCATTTGCAATCCTTTTACTTTTATTGGACCAGCAATTGCACCAGCTACCAATAAAAATGCAGCTCCGCTCCAATCTCCTTCAACAGTATATTCAATTATCTCTTTTAAAGGCTCGTGCGTTAAGAAAGAAAATTGCTCGTAATTTTCATGTTGCACTTTCCACCCAAATGCATTTAAAACTGCTAATGTTAAATCAATATAAGGCTTACTTTTTAAGTCAACTACTTTAATCACTGATTCCTGAGCACCACTCGCAGCATATGCCATTAAAAGTCCAGTTAAAAACTGCGAACTTAATGAACCATCTACGGTAATCGTATCAGGCGTTTTCAATGGCCCTTGAATGTGAATTGGTAAAAATCCATTTTGAGAATTAATTTGCACTCCTAATGCTGGGAATATCTCATCAAAAAAATGCATAGGGCGTTTTACTAAACTACCCTTCCCATTTATGGTAATAGATTGGCTACTTAAAGCCGCAATAGGGGTAAACATTCTAATTCCTAAGCCACTCTCTCCACAATTCATTTCGGGGCCAATCGGCCTTACACCACTTGACAATACTTTAATTGAATTTGTTTTAATTTCAACTGTTGCACCTAGTTTCTGAATCACATCCAATGCAGCCAAGTCATCATTAGAGTGACCAGGGTTTGAAATAATGGTTTCACCTACATGCAATAAAGCTGCAGCACAAGCGCGTTGCATACTACTTTTACTCGCAGGCGCAACCTGGGCACCTTTCAACTTACCAGGATATACTGTTGCAATCATCTTATGAATACAATTTTATCAATTTATACAATGTTTTCATAGGCACAGTTTCATATACTGCTTTGCCCATTTTATTGAGCAAAACATACTGCATACCGGCCTTTGCATTTTTTTTATCCTTCTGCATCACTTCCATAGCAGCGTCAATATCAAAATGCATCGTTGTTGGTAAACCATATTGCTTTAAAGTTTCCACAAGTAAACCAACACCATTAAAGTTTTGCAATACTTGTGAAATTTTTGCAGCATACACCATTCCTATACTAATCGCATGACCATGTAATAATGCATGTTCATTCTCAATAGCATGTCCTAATGTATGTCCAAAGTTGAGCAATTTACGATCACCTTTTTCAAACTCATCCTTTTGTACCACTTTCACTTTAATTTGCACATTTTTTTCTATCAATGCAGCTAAGGCTTTTTTATTTTTTTGATAGTAGTCAATATTATGAGCCGAAAGTTCTTTCATCAATTTTGCATCTTTAATAGCGGCATGCTTTATAATTTCAGCAAAGCCATTTTCCCATTGATGCTTTGGCAAACTTTGTAGAAAATCAAAATCGTACACTAAAAATTGTGGCTGTCTAATTAAACCTACCATATTTTTATACAATCCGACATCAATTCCATTTTTACCACCAATAGATGCATCTACCATCGCTAAAATAGTGGTAGGTACAAAACCTACAGCTACCCCACGCATATAAACACCAGCAACATAGCCAACCATATCAGTAACAACACCACCTCCTACACCAATTAATGTAGTTTGTCTTGTAGCACCAAAATTTAATAAGGCTTCAATAATAAAGTCCACGGTAGCTTGATGTTTATGTTCTTCGCCGGCAGGAATTACAATGGTTTTTTTACCCTTGAATTTCTTTTCGTGTAAAGCATATACATTTTCATCTGTAATGTAAATGGATTGCGTTTTCTCAACCATTTTATCTATAGCAGTAAACTTACCATCTAATACAAATGTCACCGTGGCACTTGAAAATTTAACCTTCCAATTTTTCATCTTACTAATATTTATGAAGTGTAGTTTTACTACTAGCTATTCATTACTTTGTTTTGCTGATTGATACTTTCCATATGAACAGCGTCCATGTATTTAGTAACAAAATCATCACTTAACCCTAATTTATTTCCTTTAGCTACAGCACGATCCAAAATTTCGTTCCAACGATTGGTTTGCAAAATAGTAATCTCATTGTCTTTTTTATACTCGCCAATTTTTTGAGCTACTTTCATACGTGTAGATAATACTTGTAACAATTCATCATCTAATTGATTGATTTGTTGACGTAATTTTTCTAAAGCACTATGGAAGTCTTCGTTTTGAATGTCTTCTTTTCTCCAATGCATACTATCCAACATTGACTTTAATACATCTGGGGTGATTTGTTGTTTCGCATCACTCCAAGCATTGTCTGGGTCAACATGAGATTCAATAATTAAACCATCAAAATCAAGGTCAATCGCTTGTTGCGCAACGGCTTGCAAAATGTCTCTTCTACCACAAATATGTGAAGGGTCATTGATCATTGGAACATTAGGGAAGCGACGTTTCATTTCAATCGCTAAATGCCACATAGGTGCATTACGGAATTCTGTATTTCCATAAGAGCTAAATCCTCTGTGGATTAATCCTAAATCTTCAATACCTGCTTTTGCAATACGCTCCATACCACCTAACCATAATTCTAAATCTGGATTCAATGGATTTTTAATCAAAACTGGAACTTTAACCCCTCTTAATGCATCAGCAATTTCTTGTACACTAAAAGGATTCACTGTCGTACGGGCACCTACCCATAATACATCCACATCAAAATGCAATGCATCTTCCACTTGCTTTGCAGTAGCTACTTCCACAGCTATTGGCAAACCAGTTTCTTTTTTAGCCTGTTGCATCCATGGCAAACCTTTAGTTCCAATCCCTTCAAAACTTCCAGGACGTGTTCTTGGTTTCCAGATACCTGCACGCATGATATCTACTTTGCCCGTAGCAGCTAAGCCTCTTGCTGTAGCCATTACTTGTTCTTCGGTTTCTGCACTACAAGGACCAGAGATAATCAATGGAGCTTTTTTTAATAATGCGCTTACTTTTTGTTGTTGTTCAGTTAAGGTTCCCATTTTTAACCAATTTTAGTATTAAGTATTTATTTATTTTTTCGAATTTAAATTGAGTCCTTAATCATTTTTAATCAAGGACTCAATTTTGTAATTATCCTTCGTTATTGCCAAAGCCTCTTGGACCACCACTATCTGCATCGTTCATGCGAATTCGGCGACCTTTATAGCTTTTACCATCAATTGCACTAATCATTTTTTTAGCAGCACCTGATTCAATTTCAATCCAGCTATTCATATCTCTCATATCTATTTTACCCAACACTTCTTTTTTCAAGTCGCTCATGTCTAAAACAAATTGTAAGAAACTAGCTTTATAAAAACCATCCTTCGTTCCTAGGTTTACAAACAAACGAGTAGATCCAGCAGTAGCTCGATTCGCGGTACGGCCACGACCATCTCCACGATCACCTCTATCATTTGAACGATCACCACGGCTGTCTCCACGATCACCACCATTTCTGCGATCTGAATATTCATTACGACCTCTTTCACGATTACGATCCTGCATTCCACCAACATCACGACGACCTTTTTCGGCAGCTCTAACATTTAAGTCGGCCGCATTTTCGTAATAAGCTAAGAAACGATTAAACTCCAAAGCAGCTACGCGTTTTAAAATTTCTTCTTTGCTCATATCAGCAAACTTCTCTGCAAGCATTGGAACATAAGTTTCATAATCACCATGACTAACGTCGGTTGACATTAATTTATCCATAACGTGAAAGAATTGTTTTCTACAAACATCCTTACCGCTTGGAATATCTAATTTATGGAAAGTACTTTTATTGATATTTTCAATTTGGCGTAAACGATATGACTCTCTAGCATGCACAATCGAAATACAAATACCTTGACTACCTGCACGACCTGTACGACCACTTCGGTGTGTGTAAACTTCCACATCATCAGGAAGCTCGTAGTTAATTACGTGAGTAATTCCCTTTACGTCAATACCACGTGCAGCAACGTCAGTTGCAATTAACAATTGTAAAGTTTTGTCTCTAAATTGTCCCATCACTCTATCACGTTGTTGTTGCGTTAAGTCACCATGGATCGCATCAATATCATAACCTTCACGTGTTAAGCGCGCTGCTACATCCTGAGCATCTGCTTTAGTACGCGTAAAGATGATTCCATAAATACCTGGATTAAAGTCAATGATTCTTTTTAATGTCTCATAACGATATTGCGCTGAGGTTACATAATACTGATGATCAATGCTCTTATTAGTTGCATTTACTTTACCAATTGTAACTTCAACTGGTTCTTTCATGTAACGCTTGCTTACTTTTCTAATTTCAGCAGGCATGGTTGCACTAAATAACCAAATACTTTCACGATTAGGTGTATTCTTTAAAATAAATTCAATGTCATCCTGGAATCCCATGTTCAACATTTCATCAGCCTCATCTAATACCACATATTCAATTTGCTCTAAGTTGATTGCCTTACGCTCAATTAAGTCAATTAAACGACCTGGTGTAGCCACAACAATTTGTACTCCTCTTTTCAAATCTCTGATTTGCATGCCGATTGAAGTACCACCGTATACTGCTAACACTTGAACACCTGCAACATGCTTTTTAAACAAATTAATTTCATTAACGATTTGCATACACAATTCACGTGTAGGACAAACTACCAATGCTTGTGGATGCTTATCGGCTGTTTTGATTAATTGAATTAATGGCAAACCAAAAGCTGCAGTTTTACCTGTACCTGTTTGTGCCAATCCAATAAAATCTTTTGTTCCGCTAATTAATACTGGAATAGAACGCTCTTGAATTTCTGTTGCGTGTGTATACCCTAATTCAGTAACTGATTTTACTAATTGTTCATTCACTCCTAATTCAGCAAATGTCATTTTTGTTTTTACTGCTTCTATTAAATCATTCTTAACTTCCATATCTTCTGTTTTCTTCATTTTTTTGTTTTTACTTTTTCTTTAATAAGAACCTCTTATTTTAAGATTCTTTTGATCCCATTTGCATTTTCAATCAAGTCCGATAAATATTCAAAGTTCTCTTTTTCTAAACAAGATTTGAATTTTCTCAACTGACTGATATGCTCATTCAAAACATCTAATACATTCTCCTTATTTTGCATAAAGATGGGCACCCATGTTGCTGCATTTGACTTTGCCAAACGCACAGTGCTATCAAAACCACCACTAGCTAATTCAAATATATTATCCGATTCTTTTTCCTTCTCTAACACGGTATTCGCCAATGCGAAAGAAGTGATATGTGAGATATGACTCACATAAGCCACATGAATGTCATGTTTAGTAGCATTCATGGAAACAATATGCATTCCTAAAGTTGTATACAAACGCTCTACTGTCAATAGTGCATCCGCATCTACTTGTTCCTTATTGCATATTACCGTTGCTTTATTCTCAAAAGCATCGCTTTGTGCAGCACTAGGACCACTAAACTCAGTTCCCCACATAGGATGTGTTGGAACGAATCTTCCTTTTTTTGCGTGCGCACTGGCTATTTGCGCAACTGCTTCTTTGGTAGATCCTAAATCAAAAACGACTTGTTGGTCAACTAAATCTAAAACCGAAGGCAATAGTTTTTCAGCAATATTAACCGGAGTTGCAATGGCAATGATGTCAGATAATTTTACGGCTTCTGTAAGCGTCATAATTTCATCGACAATACCTAATCGCAATGCTTCGGATTGGTGGTCGGGGTTATTGTCCACGCCAATGACGTGGGAAACAAAGCCTTTCTTTTTCAAAGACAATGCCAGTGAACCTCCAATTAATCCGATACCAATTACTGCTAAACGCATGCTTTCACTCTTTTAATTGCTTCATTAAATTTCTCCATTGAACCGCATAAGCTCACACGGATGTAATTATTGCCTGCAGAACCAAAAATACCACCAGGTGTAATAAAGACATTCGCATCATACAACACCTTATCGCTTAATGCATATCCATCTTTATATGTGGCTGGAATTTTAGCCCAAACAAACATCCCTACTTGTTGTTTTGAATATGCACAACCTAATGTGTCTAATAATTCATACACTTTTTCGCGACGTTCGGTATAAACTTGATTTACTGAATCATACCAAGATTTATCTAAGCTTAATGCTTTTGCCGCTGCTAATTGCACAGGTAAAAACATACCACTATCCATATTGGATTTAAATCTTAATATTTCGTTGACTCTTTCTTCGGCAGCAATCAACATACCTACTCTCCAACCCGCCATGTTTTGGCTTTTGCTTAAAGAGTTCAATTCAATCACTACTTCTTTTGCTCCTTCAATCGACAACAAACTTTCAGGTTGGTCATTTAAGATGAATGCATAAGGATTGTCGTGACAAATTAATATTTGATGCTGCTTACCAAATGCTACTAATTTTTCAAAGAGTGCTTTAGTTGGCATTTGACCTGTAGGCATGTGTGGATAGTTCACCCACATCAATTTCACTTTCGATAAATCTGATTTTTCTAAATTTTCAAAGTCAGGTGCCCAATTGTTCTCGGCAGTCAACTCATAGTATAGCGGAGTGCCCCCTGCTAATTTAACTGCGCTTGTGTAGGTAGGATAGCCAGGGTTTGGAATTAACACCTGATCTCCTTCATTTAAATAGGTCATACAAATATGCATGATCCCCTCTTTGCTACCGAGTAATGGAAGCACTTCTGTTGCTGGATTAATATTATCAACCTGATAATACTTTTTATACCACTCGGCAATAGCTTCTCTCAAAACTGGAGAGCCCTTATAGGATTGATAACCGTGTACATTATCTTTTGCTGCTTCCTCATTTAAAGTAGCTAGCACAGATGGATGCGGTGGTAAATCGGGACTTCCAATGCCCAAATTAATTATTTGCTTCCCTGCTTTATTGAGTTCATCAATTTCACGCAGTTTGGTAGCGAAATAATATTCACCAATACCATCTAATCTATGTGATAATGTTAGGTTCATAATTAGCCTTTTACAACTTTACCTTTTTTATACAATCCAAAAACTTTAAAACTATTGGTCATGGTTTTAAGCGTTTCCAATACTTTTTCAATTTGTTTTTTATTTTCAAATTCTAAATCAGCATAAAATCCATACTTAAAAGTACTTCCTGGGATAGGCATACTTTGCAACTTGCTCAAGTTCACACCACCCTGTGCAATCTTTGCCAACACTTTGGAAAGAATCCCTTTAGAGTGATCTGTTTGAAAATAGATAGATGCTTTATTTGCGTCTTTAATTTCAACCTTTGCTTTTGCTGGAACTAAAATTAAAAAGCGAGTAATGTTATTTTTCAAAGTATGAATGTCAGGGGAAATGACTTCCAAGTTATACAAT
>CANCEU010000061.1 GCA_947375185.1 Chitinophagaceae bacterium | reverse complement strand
AAAGATAGTTATGATATGATTCAAGGTCATATTATCATCAATAATACTTCAGGTAGTGCAAAGACTTATTATTTATGGACATCGCAATGTGATCTTAATGGTGCAGATGGTAGTTCTATTTTGGAGAAATTATCATGTTCGTGTTTTGGTGAAAATTTAATTTTTGCATTGCCAATGTACTAATATTAAAGCCTATTTAAAATCAAACCAATAAAATTTAACAATACAATACAACTAATATAATGATTCCGACAATTACAAATAATCAATTCGAAAATTTAACAAAAAGAGAGAAAGAAGTCCTTGACTATATGCTTAAAGGTGCATTAGTAAAAGATATTTGTAAGGAATTGGAATTAAAGTCCAATACTATTTCTACATTTAAAAAGAATATTTTTAAAAAGACGGGGACTAATAATGTAATTGAATTATTTCGCTTAGCCAATCAAGAATTGGCTAAGTGATTAGTTTCTTAAATTAAAAAAATAAATTTAGTACATTGATTTTAAACCTAAATCAGCTACTAATAATCTAACTCCTTGCATAAATATTTTACCCGGATCATTTTTATAAGTAATATATTTTGCATCCGTCTCTTTCCAAAGTGAAGTATTCCTGAATTGAATATATTCTTCATGTCCAATAAGGTATTCGATTGAATATTTCGAACTTAGGTAACGAACTAATCTTGCATTTGAAATAATTTGTTCATTGGTCAGCGGTTCTTTTTCACTCCCTATATTTTCAATTCCTATAGCACAATAGTTTAATCCAATTACATGCCTTGCGAAAAGTGTGTCAGGAATAAGTTGGTATATTGTTCCATCTCTATCTATTAAATAATGCGATCCTACATTTAAAGCACTTACTTTTTTATTGATTTGTCTGTTTTCTTCAATGGTCGCTGCGTTAAAATATTCGTGAATGCTTTTAATGTTTCCAAATGCTGTGAAATGCAACACTATCATTTTTGGATTGATGGTTGGTTTAGTTTGTATTAAACCATGCCGCTCTTTTAAATATTGTATACTTAAATCAATTCGTTCTTTTGAGTAATTGATAGGTAGTTGTGTGATATGGAGAGAAGCGTCATTTTGAGCATAATTCTTGTTACTTATTAATATAGTTAGTATTATAAGTGCAAAATGAAATACGTAATTTTTTTTCATTTAGTTAAGATAGGAAGTTCCATTTAATTTTTAGTAAATATGCGGGCTTACCCAAACCCTTTCAACAAAATGCTTCGCATTTCTTACAGAACTGCCGACTCTCTTCGTTCGTCGTCTTCCTTATACTTCTACGAGGGGCTTACCCAAACCCTATTTCAGGACTCCCTCGTCCTTCGGACTCGGAGTTTCTTGAATAGGCGGGTTTACCCAAACCCTTTCAACAAAATGCTTCGCATTTCGTTGGGTTTTTTGCTTCTCATCTGTTTACAAAAGCAAGCTTTTGACACAGCTTCGAAACAAAAAACCCCGTCACTTTCGTGACAGGGTTTGTGCCCAGAACAGGAATCGAACCTGCACTACCTTGCGATAACCAGATTTTGAGTCTAGCGCGTCTACCAGTTCCGCCATCTGGGCATTATTATTTGGATAAGCTAGTTATCCAGGCGGGATGCAATATTACGCTAATGATGGAAATCTTCCAAAATACGGTCAAGGTATTTTTTCTTATAGTAATAGTCCTTTATTTGCAGCATTGCTTCTTGGGGAATATAATCGACCGTGTCCGCTTCCAAATGCGCTTTAATAGGGTTAAAAATGTCATTTTTAAGGGTATTAATTTGGTCTAATATGTTTTGTTTCTGATCAGCTGTTTCTGCGTCCATCCATCCCTCATTTAGCTCCATCATCTCCATTAAAAAATCTGGGGCTAAATTGTATTTTTCATCCACATTTATATGGCCTGTAATTTCTAAAACATACGGCAGAATCTGTTCATTGTTATTCAATAAAGTAAATCCTTTATTGGCTGCTGCTGATTTTTCCAATGCAAGTTCTTGTTCCACTTCATTGCTTTGTGCAAACTTGTCAGGATGAGAAGCTCGTTGGATATTCATGAATGCAGATCTTAACTGATTTTTATCAGTCTTAAATGAGATAGGTAAACCGAACAATTCAAAATAGTTCATTTCTATATTTTGTATATTGTGTAAAATTAAGAAAATGCCGGTATTAGGACTTATTAAAGAAGGAAAAGTTCCAAGTGATAATAGGGTGGCTTTAACGCCTAAACAGTGCAAATGGTTTAAGGAAAATTTTAAGGATTGGGATGTTATTGTTGAGTCTTCGGCCACAAGATGTTATAAAGATAAAGAATATGCAAAAGAGGGCATTCAGGTAGTGTCTGACATGAATGTTGCCGATATCTTACTTGGCATTAAAGAAATACCAATTGATCAATTAATTTCAGGAAAAACTTATTTATTCTTTTCACATACCAAAAAGAAACAACCTTATAATCAGGCTTTGTTTAAGGCAATGATGCATAAAGAAATTACCTTAATCGATTATGAATGTTTGGAACATGAAGATGGTCAAAGACTCATTGGATTTGGTTTTTTTGCTGGCATTGTTGGGGCGCATAACGGTATCATGGCTTATGGTAATCGAACTAAGTCTTATCATTTAGGAAGGGTTAAAGATGTGAAGGATTATATGGAACTGGTGCATACATATTTTGGATTAAAATTGCCTAATATAAAGATTGCTGTAACTGGATCGGGTAGAGTAGCGCATGGTATTTTAGAAATTATGAATTTATTAGATGTGCAACAAGTGGAGCCAGAAGATTATATAAAAAGAAAATATGCTTATCCAGTTTATGTGCACTTGAAAGGAAGTGACTTATATGCTAACAAGGAGACTGGTTTATATAATAGGGAAGGATTTCATGAACATCCTGAAAACTTTACTTGTTTATTTAATAAATATTTAAAGCAAACGAATATTTTAATGAATGGTATTTATTGGGATAAAGGAGTGCCTCCTTTATTTACGTTACAGGATCTGCAAGACGATGATTACGCATTAACAACTATTGCCGATATCACTGATGATGCACATGGGAGTGTGCCTATTAATTTAGGAGATTCCACTACTGAAAATCCGGTTTATGGTGTTGATGTAAATACTTGTGAAAAAACAATTCCATATTTACATAGTAGTATTGATATCATGGCTGTTGGGAATTTGCCTAACGAATTGCCAAGAGACGCAAGTAGATTTTTCGGAGAGCAACTAATAAAATATGTATTGCCTGATTTAATAGGAGATGGAAATGATATTATCAGAAAAGCCACCATGTTAAACAAAGGAAAATTGACTGAGCACTTTTCTTATTTGACAACGTATGCTGAGCTATAGTTTCCAGTATGCCATGGGAACTGGATTTATAAATGTAAGTAGAAGGGCTTTAACAGGTTTACAAATGCTGGAGTATAATTATTTTCAGCATCTTTTATAATAAAATTGCTGCGTTTAATTTGATGGGTTGGATTATCTGTTTTTTCGAACTTTTGAAATACCCTAAATGGCTTTTGTTTTAACGCATTAAATACAACAACTTCTTCAACTAGATGTATTCCTTTTTCAGCAGCAATTTTTTGCATTGTGTACGCGCGAAGTGCTGGAATTAAAACAAAGTAATGCCCGTTTTTTTTCAATAATCTGTCAACTTCATTTATTAGGTCCTGCCAAGGAAGTGCAGTGCTGTGTAATGCTAAGTTTTTATGTGCATTAGCCGATTGTAAGTCACCTTCAAAAAAAGGAGGGTTGCTTATTATGCAATTGAATTGTGGTTCTAATATTTGTTGAGTATTGATTGCATTATTTGAAATGTCAAAGTTTTGAATAGCGCATTGTGCAACATTTAAAAATGCTTTCCAAGGGCTTGCGTTAAAATTTGATTTTGCCTCTCTAGCTGCATTTGCTTCAATTTCTACAGCAATTATATTTGCATCAAAACTAAGGTTGTTTGTAAATATTCCTTGAGCAATCATTAAACTTAACAAGCCTGTTCCAGTACCAATATCTAAAATATTTTTTGCATTTATTAAATTGGAGTCTTGTGTAAGCCATGCCCCAAATAAACATGCATCAGTACATACCTTCATTGCGGTATGTTCCTGATGCACGATAAATTGTTTGAACTGAAAAAAAGTGTTGGACACTATTCTTGTGTTAAACCTGCTCTTAAATACTCTTTATTTAAACGAGCAATATTTGCTATTGAAATTTCTTTAGGACAAGCTGCTTCACAAGCACCTGTATTGGTACAAGATCCAAAACCTTCTTTATCCATTTGGGCTACCATGTTTAATACACGAGATTTTCTTTCAGGTTCGCCTTGTGGTAATTGTGCTAGGTGAGAAACTTTTGCACTTAAGAATAACATTGCAGAACTATTTTTACAAGCTGCAACACAAGCGCCACATCCAATACACATTGCCGCTGCAAATGAAGCGTCGGCATCATCTTTATTAATTGGTAAACTATTTCCGTCAACTGCATTGCCTGTGTTTACGCTAACATATCCACCAGCTTGAATGATTCGGTCAAATGCTCCACGGTCAACTGTTAAGTCTTTTACAATTGGGAAGGCATTAGATCTCCATGGTTCAATAGTAATGGTATCGCCATCTTTGAATGCACGCATATGTAGTTGACAAGTTGTGTTTGCTTGCCATGGTCCATGTGGTTTTCCATCAATATACAATGAACACATACCGCAGATACCTTCTCTACAGTCGTGGTCAAAAGCAATAGGCTCTTCACCTGTAACGATTAATTTTTCATTTAATACATCCAACATCTCTAAAAAAGACATTTCATCCGAGATATCATTTACATCATATTTCACAAAAGCACCTGTAGTGTTTGCGTTTTTTTGACGCCAAACTTTCAATTTCAAATTCAAATTATTGTGTGCCATATTATTAAGTTATACTGGTAGTTAAATTTGTTAAGATTATTTGTAGTTACGTTGAGAAGGTTTGATGACTTCATACTTTAATTCTTCTTTATGTAATTCCCACTCATGCTCAGCCTTAGCTTCCCATGCTGCAACATACATATAGTTTTCATCATCTCTTAAAGCTTCACCATCTGGAGTTTGGTATTCTTCTCTAAAGTGACCACCACAACTTTCATTTCTATTTAATGCATCAATACACATTAACTCTCCTAATTCAATAAAGTCGGCAACACGATTTGCTTTATCTAATTCAGGGTTGTATTCGTTAATTTCTCCTGGAATTCTCACATCACTCCAGAATTCTTTTTTCAATGCTTGTACATCGGCAATCGCTTTCTTTAATCCAGCTTCACTTCTTGACATACCACATTCATTCCATATAATTTTACCTAAACGCTTATGGAAACTTTCAACTGATTGTTTACCATTAATGTTTTTTAAGGTAGCTATACGATCAGCAACTGCTTTTTCAGCAGCTTCAAATGCTGGATGTGTAGTTGGGATAGGAGCATTGTAAATTTCATCAGCTAAGTTGTTACCTAATGTATAAGGAATTACAAAGTATCCATCTGCTAAACCTTGCATTAAAGCACTTGCACCCAAACGGTTCGCACCATGATCGCTAAAGTTAGCTTCACCTAATGCGTATAAACCTGGAACATTGGTTTGTAATTCATAATCCACCCATAATCCACCCATTGTATAGTGCACTGCTGGGTAAATACGCATAGGCACTTCGTATGGATTTTCACCAGTTATTTTTGCGTACATATCAAATAAGTTACCGTATTTTTCTTTCACCACTTCCTTGCCCATTACGATAATATCTTCCTTGGTTGCATTTGCTAAACCTTGTTTGCTTGCTTCTATTTTTCCATATCTTTCAATCGCTGCAGCGTAATCTAAATATACTGCTTGCTTTGAAGTACCTACTCCAAATCCTGCATCACATCTTTCTTTTGCAGCACGAGACGCAACGTCACGTGGTACTAAGTTTCCGAAAGCAGGGTAGCGACGCTCTAAATAATAATCTCTTTCTTCTTCAGGAATTTCATTTGGTTTACGGGTATCACCTTTTGCTTTTGGCACCCAAATACGTCCATCATTTCTTAAAGACTCAGACATCAATGTTAATTTAGATTGATGATCTCCAGAAACAGGAATACATGTAGGGTGAATTTGAGTGAAACATGGGTTCGCAAAATAGGCACCTTGCTTATGTGCTTTCCATGCAGCAGTTACATTTGAACCCATTGCATTGGTTGATAAATAAAACACATTACCATATCCACCTGTACATAATAAAACGGCGTATCCAAAATGCTTTTCTAATTCACCTGTAATCAAATTTCGTGCAATGATACCTTTTGCTTTACCATCTATTTTTACCACATCTAACATCTCATGACGAGAATACATTGTCACATTGCCTAAAGCAACTTGACGTTCTAAAGCTTGGTAAGCACCAATCAATAATTGTTGTCCAGTTTGACCTGCAGCATAAAATGTTCTTTGCACCTGCGTGCCACCAAAACTACGGTTACTTAATAATCCACCGTATTCACGTGCAAATGGAACTCCTTGCGCAACGCATTGGTCAATAATATTACCACTTACTTCAGCTAAACGATGAACGTTTGCTTCGCGCGCGCGGTAGTCACCACCTTTAATAGTATCATAAAATAATCTGAACACACTATCACCATCATTTTGATAGTTTTTAGCTGCATTAATTCCTCCTTGTGCAGCAATACTATGCGCGCGACGAGGACTATCTTGAAAGCAAAATGCTTTTACTTTATATCCTAATTCACCTAATGAAGCAGCAGCACTTGCACCAGCTAAGCCAGTACCTACTACAATAACTTCCATTTTTCTCTTGTTAGCAGGGTTCACTAATTTACAGTGACCTTTATAGTCTACCCATTTGTCGTCTAAATTTCCTGCAGGTATTTTTGAGTTTAACATATTGAATCTTTTATCTAAAGTGTAGAATGTTATTTGGTGATTTTTATTTTACTAAATTAAAATAAAAACTAATTGGCATCATTGCAAAAGCCAAAGGAATAAGAATAGCAAATCCATATCCGATACTGCTTATAATTGCATGGTATCTTTTATTATGAACTCCAATTGTTTTGAATGCACTTTGAAATCCATGTGCTAAATGGTAGGCAAGTGAGCCACATGCCAAAACATATAATATTACCACAAATGGGCTTTGGAATACAGCTTGCATTTCAGCATATAAATTATGATATTCAGTGCCATTCAATTCAAAAGTTTTTAGTCCTTGGATTGCACCAATTCCTCCTAATCTACTTGGTGTCCAAAAATGGTAAATATGCATAATTAAAAACATTAAAAGTAAAGTGCCTAATAAAGCCATACTTCGGCTATACCATTTACTTCCTTTTGAATAATTTACTGCATAACCAACTGATCTTTTACTTCTGTTTTCAAGTGTTAACATGTAACCTTGAATGATGTGTAAAAAGATGCCAACAAAAAGGCCAATTTCTAATACACGTGGGACAACAAAACTGCCCATGAAGTGTGCAGCTTTATTAAACATTAATCCATTGTCGTTTGCCCAAATACAAGCATTTAAGCCTGCATGAACAACCAAAAATAGCACTAAGAAAATGCCCGTGAAAGCCATTACTAATTTTTTCCCTACTGACGAGGTAAACATGTGTTTGAAGCTCATATAGTTAATGATTTAAAAATCGGTGCAAAAGTAAGCAGGAATTTAATACTAGCTATCAAACGTTTGAATGATTTTGAGCATATATACTAAATACCTTAACAATATGTGCATTTAAATAAGTTATTGACCTTTTGCATAAAAAAAATCAGCAAATCGCTATTTGGCCTATTTTTACTTCATGATAAAAGTGTTGGGCATATTATGGAATAGCTTTAAGATGGCTTTGCAAGAGCTAAAAGTTAATAAATTAAGGACTTTCCTTTCTTTATTCGGGATAACAATTGGGATATTCTGTATCATAGGAGTATTGGCCACGATTGATAGCTTAAAAACCAAAATCAGCAATGATTTATCCGGGTTAGGTAACAATACCATTTTTATAGACAAGTGGGATTATAATGGTGGGCCAGAATATCCTTGGTGGAAGTTTGTAAAACGCCCTTCCATGAAGATTAATGAGATGGAATTTGTACAAAAAAGGTCTTCTTTGGCATCAAATATTGCCTTTTTTGTTTCAACTAGCGCCACATTCTCCTATGAAGAAAACAATTTGAAGGGGGTTAATTTGTATGGTGTTACGGGCGATTTTAATAAAATTCAAACCTTTAATATTGGGTCAGGCAGATATTTTAATGAAACTGATTTCAACCGGGGTGTGCCATATGCAGTCATTGGAAATAAGGTAGCTGAGGAATTATATGGCAAGCCAGAAAAGGCATTAGGTAAAACCATTGCTTATAGTGGTAGACGATTATTAGTTGTTGGAATTGTCGAAAAACAGGGAAGTTCTATGATTGGAGGGTTTGACTATGACAAAACGGTTATAGTGCCTTATAGTTATTATGCATCTATATTTAATCCGGATAATAATAATCCGTATATCATGGTTCAGGCAAAGCCCGGGATTCCTTCAAAAGCTTTACAGGATGAGTTAAACGGAATCATGCGTCAGTTGAGAAAGTTAAGTCCAACACAGGAGGATAATTTTACTTGTAATGATGTTGCACAATTTAAGGATCAAATAGAAAGCGTATTTGGCGCTATTAATCAAGGTGGATGGGCCATTGCAGGTTTATCATTGCTTGTAGGCGCATTTGGAGTTGCTAATATTATGTTTGTAACCGTACGTGAAAGAACTAGTCAAATTGGATTGAAAAAAGCAATTGGGGCAAAAAGCAGTACTATTTTATATGAGTTTCTTTTAGAAAGCGCGTTCTTGTGTATTATTGGAGGCTTGGTCGGATTATTTCTGGTTTGGTTGCTCACTGTGGCCTTAGGAGCCGTGCTACCTTTTCCTATATTTATTGCGCCTGGTATCGTATTTCTTGCACTTAGTATTTGTATTATTTTAGGGGTCATTTCGGGAATTATTCCAGCTTCCATTGCTGCTAAAATGAATCCTGTAGAAGCTATCAGAACTAAGTAAAATAGTAATAGTAAACTTGTTGTTTATTTAATTCAGCGTTTTGTTAACTTCGCGCTGTGTCTAAAAAATCAATAACCATATTGGCCATTGAATCGTCCTGCGATGAAACTGCAGCGTCTGTAATTGTAGACGGAAAAATCTTATCCAACTTCATTGCAAACCAATCGGTACATGAAAAATTCGGGGGCGTAGTTCCTGAGTTAGCAAGTCGCGCGCATATGGAAAATATTGTGCCAGTTGTTGACGAATCGCTTAAAACTGCTTTCCCGAATTTATCCCATTTCGATAGACTTTCACAATTAGATGCCATTGCATTTACACAAGCACCTGGTTTAATAGGTTCCTTATTAGTGGGTGCGCAATTTGCGAAATCATTAGCATTAACTCTTGGTAAACCTTTGATATCAGTACATCATATGCAAGCACATGTGTTGGCTAATTTAATTGATGAGCACAAGCCAAGCTTTCCTTTTTTATGTTTAACAGTAAGTGGAGGGCATACCCAAATTGTACAATGCATTAGTCCTGCTGATTTAATTATATTAGGCGAAACTATTGATGATGCTG
>CANCEU010000060.1 GCA_947375185.1 Chitinophagaceae bacterium | reverse complement strand
ACTCGTATAACTTAACCCTGCTGGAGCAGCTATGTTTACACTTATCACCACAGTTGTTGTTATGGTACCTGAACCATTTGAACCAGTAACAACATAACTAGACTGTGCTGTTATAGCAGTTGGCGTTCCTGTAATTAGACCTGTATTCGTATTTAATGTTAAGCCTGTTGGCAAACTTGGACTAACTGAATATGTGGTAATGGCTCCTCCAGTTGATGTAGGCGACAAAGCACCTATTGCTACCCCTACTATGTAAACATTAGGTGTAGAATAAGTTAAGCCAGTTGGCACAGGCGCAGCAAGTGGCGTTACAGATGAAGTTGTTACATTCGTACTATTACCAACACTATTGGTTGCATAAATTGTAAATGTATATGCTGTACCATTCGTTAATCCCGTTATCGTTACTGGACTTCCTGATGAAGTAACAGAATAGTTGCCTGGGCTTGAAGTTACTGTATAACTTGTTACTGAAGCGCCGCCATTGTCCGTAGGTGGCGTAAATGTGATTGTAGCTGAACCATCTCCTGCAATAGCTGACTGCGCAGATACAGGCAATGGCACATTTGGCAATACATTAATTATAAAGTTTTGAGTAGCATGTGCCACCTGATCATAAGCATCCAAAGATATTGGCCATTGACCAACTTGTGGTGTTTGAGGTGCACCTAATAAAGTTGCATTTGTTTGTAAAGTAAATACTTTATTATTTGAATAATCTCCATAAAATAGAGTTCCATTTGAATTAAGTGACATACCCCAGACATATTTAGTTGTACCTGAAACATCAATAAAACTTGAAAAATCAGGAGTATATTTTCTAATTGAATTGGTAAGACCACTAAAACTCACATAAACATTATTGTTTGCATCAATTTTAACATCAGATGGGCTTACCGTATATCCTGATTGTACAATAGTGGAAGTTGTGGTAGAACCATTGGCAAATTTCTTGATATCTCTTACCCCATATTCAGCAACAAATAAATCACCGCTTGAATTAAATGACAATCCAAAAGGGGCATAAACATTAGGAGTTGTTATATATATACTTGAAGTAGAATTTGCAGGACTTGCCTCATCTATGGAAATCTTCATAATTTGACTTGTTGAGTAACTTGCGGCATACACAAACCCATTAAAGTAAGTCATGCTTAAAAAAGACTTGCCAGGCAGCATATTTACACCAGTAGGATTAGGACTATTTAAGTCATATTGTGCCATTCCATAGGAACCTGCATAATAAGATATGTATAAATAGTGTCCGATTACTAATGCCCCACCATAAGTAGATCCATTTGAAGATCTTGTCGCAAATAAGGTAGTTGTTCCATTAGGGGTAATTTTATAAATTCCGGTTCCATTATTTTGGACTACATAAATATTACCATTCAAGTCACCTGTTACGGCACCTGGTTGAATAACAGTTCCACCTATTTGCTGCCCATTTGTTTGAGCCGAACTTGATAATGCTAACCAAGAAGGTATTGAATTGGTTGGGTCGGAAAATGTAATTGCATTATTAGTTGTGGTTGCCGCTGAAATAGAATATAAATATTGATTACGCGCGCGAACCGTTAATACAGGAGTAGAGGTAAACTGTATAGTCGAAGAATTTACCACCACATTAAAGCTTGTATTTGTGGAAGTACACCCTGTAGTTGAATTGGTTACTGAAATATTGAAGCCATAGGTATTATCCGAACTTGCAGGAATCGTAACTGCAATAGGACTTGATCCTAATGTGGCATTTGAAATTGCCGTAAAGCCACTCATAGCAGGAGTTGACGCCGTAATTGAATATTTATCTGGTGATCCGGTAGTTGCTGTAAAAGGTAAGTTAAAACTAGTTGCAGTACCTGAAACTGAAGCAACTGATCCTAATGTGATTGTTGGAGCAGCATTTACAGTTGCTGATCCGGTTGCAATATTTTGAGATGTTGCCCCTGATGAAGTAATTGCAATATTACCTCCAGCGCCATTGGTTGCAATACTTGATAATCTTACATAAATAATCGTATTTGCTACTGTTCCTGAACTAGGCGTTAAAGATAAAGTAGAAGTATAAGTTCCTCCCGAGCTTAGTGAATATTCGTATCCTGTTAATGCTCCTATAATTAAGTTAGCAGTTAAATAAGTTCCAGAGATAGTGAATGACTGCGCTACAGATGTTAAGGCCGTGCAACTTGTGAAGGCACTAAGCGATCCTGAAGTTGTGATTGTAGGCACTCCTGAAAAAATAACCGAAGTAGTACTATTTGCACCTGAAGCAGTGGTACCATTAATGGAGAAACCTAAGGTTGCTGTGTTGACATTTGTAGAACTTGTTAAGATCACAGTATAGGTACCATTATTATTATCAATGACAGTTCCTAAAGTTCCATCAGTTGTTGTAACCACCACATCACCACCTGTTGTAGTTAAGTTTACTCCAGATGAATTTTTAAGTTGAATATTTATTGTTGAAGTGCTTGTACCATTTGCGGCAATGGTAGTTGGTGTAGCAGAAATCACTGACTTTGTTGGATCTGCAGATACTGGCACAGCTCCACATAATGAAATAGAAGGTGTATTTGTACAATCAAATGAAACAACAGTACCAGTTGAAGACGTACTCTCTCCCATTGAACCATTTGTTCTATGACCCACATAACAAAATGTAGAACTACCTTCTTTAACATACACTAAAGTATGCCCTCCCATTTCTGTAAAGATTGCTTTATCTACTCCAGAAGTAAATCCAACAGGGAATCCAGGATCATAAGTTGTTCCAACAGTACCATTGATAGTACCATCTGAAGTACGTCCTAACATGTTTCCATTATTATCACCCCATGAATATAAATCACCTGTTTTTGTTATTAAAGCTGCGCCAGCCATTTTACCAGTATGTTCTTGCACACTTATAAAATTTACATTCGTAAAATTTGTGGTTGCATTTCTTTTTACATTCACCCATGATCTTCTTTCTGTTGTAGTAAAGTCACCACATTGCTTAGAACTGTTGTCTCCTAATGAATATAATGCGCCTGTATTACTTAATAGATAATATGTATTTGCAATTTCAGTTCCATTACTACCTCCAGTGACCCCAATTAATTTTGGAATATTACTTGAAGTAAATTCTGCAGGCAAAGTCATTTGAGTTGCGTAATTTTTTGCAGATGGAGCTGTATTATTACCTATATAAACAGATGAACCCCATGTATATGCAGTACCAGTTGAAGTCAATGCAAACATTGCACTTTGAGTACCAGCAACTGATAATTGTGCGCGTATAGTTGTCACATTTGTTAAATCATTTCCTGCACTTATTTTAACCTTATGCCAAGTAGTTGCGGCTAATGTTGTACCATCACCTTGCATATTTGCATCAGTAAGTGATAAAACCCAAACATTACCATTCGCTAATATTGCTAAAGTATTAAAAGTAGCTACCATCATAGTTACCTGCGATGGTGTGACACCTGTTGGCAATTTAGTAGTTGCATCACCACCAGTTGGTGTAGCAATTAATGCAAAGGCTGCCGAAGTAGTTAAGGAAGTACTTAGAATTCCTTGAGCACTACTTCCTTCAGCACCCCAAGCAAATAAACCTGTTGTTGTTAATGCAACAAACTGATCCTTTCCTCCACTTCCCGGTCCCCCAATTGAGGTAAATAAAACAGTACCAGTTAATGCGGGATAATTTGCAGCAATAATTGCTTTAGGAGGTCCCGCTTGATCCGATGCACCGTCATTGGCAATATTTTGACCCCATGCCAAATATTGGCCATTATCAGCCAACGCAATTGAAGAGTGATAACCACTTACAATTTTGTCATATTTCTGATTCACATTACACTGTGCAACAGCTTTAGATGTTGGAATAATAATTGAACATAATGCAAAAAACAATGTTGCAACATGCTTTAATAAAAGCCTTTGGGTAATAGTAAACATTATAAAATCGATTTATTAAATTAATGGTAGATTTTACTCTACGACATATATGCAATAATAATCGATTATTGTCTAA
Source organism: Chitinophagaceae bacterium (assembly GCA_947375185.1). Taxonomy (GTDB): domain Bacteria; phylum Bacteroidota; class Bacteroidia; order Chitinophagales; family Chitinophagaceae; genus Sediminibacterium. The sequence continues at coordinate 5,786 of CANCEU010000060.1, read as the reverse complement.
GAATAAGTTCTATTTATCAACATTTCATATGATAGATGTCATGAATTAACAAAAAAGCCCCCCGTTTCCGGAGGGCTCACTTAAATCTTATCAATGTATGGGATTAAACCCAATCGCCTATTTTACTTCTTCAAACTGTGCATCTTCAACATTATCGTTGCTTGCACCACCATTTGTTTGACCAGCGTCAGCACCTGGAGCAGCTCCTGCACCCGCACCCTCAGCTTGTGCTTTGTAAATTTCTTCACTTGCAGCAGTCCAAGCAGCGTTCATTGCTTCTAAAGCTGTGTTCACTTGAGCAATATCTTGTGCTTGGTGAGCTGCTTTTAAAGTTTCTAATGCTGTTTCGATTGGCGCTTTTTTATCAGCAGAGATCTTATCACCAAACTCTTTCAATTGTTTCTCAGTTTGGAAAATCAGGCTATCTGCTTCATTTAATTTTTCAACTCTTTCTTTTTCAATTTTATCAGAAGCTTCATTGGCTTTTGCTTCAGCCTTCATTTTTTCAATTTCTTCCTTAGTCAAACCACTACCCGCTTCAATTCTGATTTTTTGTTCTTTACCAGTTCCTTTATCTTTTGCGCTTACGTTTAAGATACCGTTTGCATCAATGTCAAAAGTTACTTCAATTTGAGGAACGCCTCTTGGTGCTGGTGGAATACCATCCAAGTTAAACATACCCAAACTCTTATTTTGATTTGCCATTGGACGCTCCCCTTGAATTACGTGAATTTGTACACCTGGCTGATTATCGCTAGCTGTTGAATACACTTCTGTTTTCTTAGTAGGAATAGTAGTGTTAGAAGCAATCATAGTTGTCATCACACCACCCATTGTTTCAATTCCTAAGTTTAATGGAGTAACATCTAACAACAATACATCTTTAACATCACCAGTTAATACTGCTCCTTGGATACCTGCACCAATTGCAACCACTTCATCCGGGTTTACTGAACGGTTAGGTTTTTTGCCAAAAAATTTCTCTACTAATTCTTGTACTTTAGGAATTCTTGAAGAACCTCCTACTAAAATTACTTCGTCAATTTGACTAATAGAATAACCAGCATCTTTTAATGCAATTTCACATGGCTTAATACAACGTGAAAATAAATTATCCGCTAAAGATTCAAACTTCGCTCTAGTTAATTTTAATACTAAGTGCTTTGGAACTCCGTCTACTGCAGTGATATAAGGTAAGTTGATTTCAGTTTCAGTTGAAGAACTTAATTCTACTTTTGCTTTTTCAGCCGCTTCCTTTAAACGTTGTAAAGCCATTGGATCTTTTCTTAAATCAATTGCTTCTTGATTTTTAAATTCATCCGCTAAAAAGTCCATGATAACTTTATCAAAGTCATCACCACCTAAGTGCGTATCACCATTAGTTGATTTTACTTCAAATACACCATCTCCTAAATCCAAGATAGAAACGTCAAAAGTTCCACCACCTAAATCAAATACAGCAATTTTTTGCTCAACATTCTTTTTATCTAAACCATAAGCTAAAGCTGCGGCTGTTGGCTCGTTCACAATTCTACGAACTGTTAAACCAGCAATTTCACCAGCTTCTTTTGTTGCTTGTCTTTGTGCATCGTTAAAATAAGCAGGAACAGTAATAACTGCTTCCGTTACTTCTTGACCTAAATAATCTTCTGCAGTTTTTTTCATCTTTTGCAAAACCATTGCAGAAATTTCTTGAGGTGTATACATACGACCATCAATATCTACACGTACAGTATCGTTTTCACCTTGTACAATTTTGTAGCTCCAATGAGACTTCTCTTCAGTAATTTCATTAAAACGACGACCCATAAAACGCTTTACACTTGAAATAGTGTTTTCAGGATTTGTGATCGCTTGTCTTTTTGCAGGATCTCCAACTTTACGCTCGCCGTTCTTTAAAAAAGCTACAACGGACGGGGTAGTTCTACGACCTTCGTCATTTGCGATTACTACAGGTTCGCCACCTTCCATAACCGATACACAACTGTTTGTGGTACCTAAGTCAATACCTATTATTTTTGCCATAAAGATTGATTTTCTATGATTAATTACTCAAGTATAAACAATCATTATGCCACAATGGCTTATGCATAAAATGGGGGTAAAAATGGCATAAATGGCAGAAAATGGCCCTTATTCCAACTCAAAATGACATAATTAGATAAATATATGAGAAGAAAAGGCAGTTACATCGCTTCTAAATCACCAGCCTTTGAGGACTTAAAGGTGAAATTCTTTTGGCTAGTATAGCTAAAGATGACTACAAAAAAGGTCGTTACTATTTTAGCCGGGGTTGCAAACCATCCAAGATAATCAACAAAGAATTTCAAAAAGGCGTAGTTTAAAAAAATACAACCTAGCACTACAAAGAAATACTTTAGCAATTGCTCCGTTTTTTTTACTGCTGTTTCTTGAAAAACCACATACCTACTTAAATAAAAGCCAATAGGGAAAGTAATACAAAAGCTTACCATAAAAGATGCAATGTGTGGGCTAATGGTTAGCCAACCAAAATGTATAGGTTGTTTGTGAAAAAGGAAGTTGTAAGAAAGAAAAAAGCCCAAAATATCTAAAACAGTATTCCCGCCACCACATGCAGCATATCTAAATGTCTGCAATGGCATAAACTTCCTAAATAATGGATAAACCCAATCAATTAGGTCCAGGATAAGTTTACTAATAAAATCGTGTAGTTTCAACATGAATGACACAAAGGTAATCTTTATTAATTACTTTTGCAGTCGGTAATCCTTTTTTATGAATTTGATAACGAATTTAAAGCAGTCAACAGCTGGTTGTATACATCAATTATATGGTGTTCAACTACAACCAGAACAAGTATTAGTCAATGCTACTAAGCCTGAATTTGAGGGCGATTATACCATTGTGCTTTTTGCTTTTGTAAAACAATTAGGCAAAAGTCCCGAAGTATTGGGTAATGAATTAGGAGCAGCGATGCTTGCAAAAATGCCAGGTATTTTAACTGATTTTAATATCGTAAAAGGTTTTTTAAACTTTAGCATAAGCAATCAATTTTGGTTTGACAGTATCAAAAATGCCAAAGTCGAAAATTTATTGCCAACCAATACCCATCCCCGTAAAATTATGGTGGAGTACTCCTCCCCTAACACGAATAAACCACTGCACTTAGGGCACTTAAGAAATAATTTTTTAGGCTGGAGTATCGCAGAGATTTTAAAATTGCAAGGGAATGAAGTGGTAAAAACTTGTATTGTAAATGATAGAGGTATACATATTTGTAAAAGTATGATTGCTTGGCAATTATTTGCCAATGGCGCTACTCCAACCGATACCCAACAAAAAGGAGATCATTTTGTAGGCGACTATTATGTCAAATACAATGATGCTTACAAAGCCCAAGTTGCTGAATTAGTTGCAAGTGGAATGACCCAGGAGCTTGCAGAAAAAGAAGCACCCATTCAAAAAGGTGCGCAGGAAATGTTATTGAAATGGGAACAAGGTGATGCAGCAACAATTGATTTATGGAAGCGAATGAATAGTTGGGTTTATGAAGGTTTTGACACTACATATAAAAAAATAGGCTCTGATTTTGTGAAGACTTATTACGAAAGTAATACTTATTTACTAGGAAAAGAATTGGTGGAGCAAGGATTACAGAAAAATGTATTTTATCAAAAAGAAGATACTTCTGTTTGGATTGATTTGACAGGAGATGGTTTAGACGAAAAAATTGTGCGTCGTAAAGACGGAACTTCCGTATACATAACACAAGACATTGGTCTAGCTGAAGTAAAACAAAAAGAATTCAATACCGACGCAAGTATCTATGTAGTGGGTGACGAACAAAACTATCATTTTAAAGTACTTAAGTTAATTTGTCAAAAACTACAATTGCCTGCTGCTGACGGAATTTATCATTTAAGTTATGGTATGGTGGAATTGCCTACTGGTAAAATGAAAAGCCGTGAAGGAACAGTAGTAGATGCAGATGACTTAGTAGAAGAAATGATTAATATTTCCAAAGAAAAAACAGAATCATTAGGCAAGGTTTCAGAATTCACATCCGATCAATTAAATGAACTATACAATACCATTGGTTTAGGTGCCCTTAAGTTTTTCTTGCTAAGAGTGGACCCTAAAAAGAAGATGATATTTAATCCTGAAGAAAGTATTGACTTTCATGGATTCACAGGACCATTTATACAATACACGCATGCACGAATTAAAAGTATATTAAGAAAAACAGGGACTGCAGTCGAATTAACTACATGTGAATTATTGCCATTAGAAAAAGCCTTAGCTATTGAATTATCTAATTTCCCTGCTGTAATAAACGAAGCTGCTGAAACCTTAGACCCTTCAAAAGTGGCTATCTATACCTTTAACCTAGCAAAATTATTCAACAGCTTTTATGCTGAATTATCAATTGCTAATTCGGAGTCTGAAGAGAAAAAACAATTGAGAATAAAATTAGCAATTTTAACGGCTGCTACTTTACAAAAAGGGATGCGTGCTTTAGGAATTAACGTGCCTGAGCAAATGTAACATAACTATTTACGCTTAGGCTTATACGGCACATAGGTTTCTGGAGTCAACTCCTCTACCCCCCATTGCGTTAACAATCCATCCATTTGCTCCTTGGGTAAACTGGCATGGTCATAATGACCAGCTACCATTTTTTGACGCATGGCTTCATAAATACTCACTGCACAAGCTACTGAAATATTTAAGCTTTGTATAATACCCATTTGCGGAATGATAAAATTTCCATCGGCCAAAGCCCTGCACTCATCCGTGACGCCTGCATGTTCATTTCCAAAAACAAGGGCAACCGATTCCGTAAAATCAATATCATATAACTGAACCGCATCACTGGATAAATGCGTGGTTAATATTTTAGAGAAATTTTTTCTAACCGCTTTCATACATTCCTCCAAGTTATCGAACTCGTGAATGGTCAACCATTTCAATGCACTACTACTACTCTTGTAACCAAACTTTTTATGTCTGGGTATTTTTGTAGTTAAAATATATACATCTTGAATCCCAACGGCATCGCAGGTTCTAAGCACTGCCGAAATATTGTGAGGATCCTGTACATTTTCCATCACTACAGTTAAGTTAGCTTGACGCTTACTTAATACTTTAATTAATTTATCGGTACGCTCTGGTGTCATGATCGAATTTTACAATTATACTATTTAACAAATGGTGGTCGATATTGAACTCCTAAACCATAATGTAATAATGGTTCAATACATCCATTATTATTTTCAAAAGTATAGTTCAAACCAACTCCATTTAATTCAGTCATTAATAAAGGGCCATCCATATCAACATAATCCAATTGTGGTAAAAATTGAGCTATTGCAGCAGAGCCAATCACAGAATCATTCATACTCCCCATCATCACTTTTAAATTCAAAGTTCTTGCTTCCTTAATCATTCTTAATGCAGCAGTTAATCCACTACATTTTGTCAACTTAATATTTATCCCATGAAAATAATTTGCACATTTAGAAACATCCTGCTCCAACACACAACTTTCATCTGCAAACAATGGTAAGCTAGATTGTTTTTTTAATTGCTCCATACCCTCCCAATTATCTTTAGCCAATGGTTGCTCAACTAACTCAACACCTAAATTGGCTAAGGCTGGAATTTTAATCAATGCTTCATCAGTTGTCCACCCCGCATTTGCATCCACACGTATTGGTTTGTCCGTATGTTTTCTTAAGGCAGTGATCATTTCAATATCATAATCCGTCCCTACTTTTACTTTATAAATGGGCCAAGGATGTGCT
>CANCEU010000059.1 GCA_947375185.1 Chitinophagaceae bacterium | reverse complement strand
TGAACATTTGGAAGTTGTGCTTCCAAATCATTTAATTCATGGTAGTGTGTTGCAAATAAAGTTTTTGGTTTAGCAGGGGATTGGTATAAATATTCAACAATACTCCATGCAATGGAAATGCCATCATAGGTTGAGGTGCCGCGACCAATCTCATCTAATAAAATTAAACTTCTCGGGCTGATATTATTTAAGATACTAGCTGTTTCAATCATTTCAACCATAAAAGTAGATTCGCCAGCACTTAAATTATCATTCGCTCCAACACGAGTAAATATTTTATCAGTCAATGGAACCGAAGCCGCTGTTGCTGGTACATAGGAGCCCATGTGTGCCATTAAAGTAATCAGCGCAGTTTGTCTTAGCACGGCACTTTTACCACTCATATTTGGTCCAGTTAAAATAATAATTTGTTGCGTACTAGGATCCAAATAAACATCATTCGGAATGTAAGCTTGATCAATTGCCAAGTTTTGTTCAATAACTGGGTGACGGCCTGCTTCAATATTTAATACAGTGTTTTCTGTAATAGTTGGCTTGCAATATTTTTGTGTTTTAGCTATGGAAGCAAAGCAAATTAAACAATCCAATACTCCAATCCATTGGCCATTTTTTTGAAGCAAGTTCATTTCCTTTAATACTTCATCTAGTAAGCCTTGATATAATTGCGTTTCAAGGGTTAATATTTTATCTTCAGCGCCTAAAATTTTTTCTTCATATACTTTTAATTCAGGCGTTATATATCTTTCGGCAGTGGTTAGCGTTTGCTTGCGAATCCACTCAGTGGGTACTTTATCTTTATGGGCATGGGTAACTTCTAAATAATAACCGTACACGTTATTGTATCCAATTTTTAAAGAGGAGATGCCTGTAATTGCAGCTTCTTTATTTTGAAGTTGTGTCAAATATTCTTTTCCGCCGCTTGAGATATTTCTTAACTCATCAAGTTCCGCGTTTACACCTTCTTTTATAAATCCACCTTTCACCGCAGTTGCAGGCGGTTGTTCAATTAAGGTTTCCAATATGGCTTTCTTGGAATGGGCACAAATGTCTAATTCTGAACTTATATGTTGTAAGTAATTATTTTCAATCCCAGTAAGTTCCTGTTTTATGGTTTCAATGGCCTCTAAAGATTTTGCCAATTGTACAAACTCGCGGGGTTGTAATTTTCTAGTCGATAATTTACTTGATAATCTTTCCAAGTCACCACAGGATTCAATAAGTGCGCTGATGCTTTGCGCGGCATTATTATTTGATAGCAAGGTTTCAACAGCATCTAATCGGTTGTTGATTTGTGTAACAGATTGCAATGGGAATATTAACCAACGTTTTAATAAACGTGCACCCATTGGGCTTTTGGTGTCATCCATTACTTCGAGTAAACCTTTTCGATCGGCACCATTGCCAATAAGTTCCAAATTGCGAATGGTGAATTTGTCCATCCATAAAATTTCGTCTCTATCAATACGGCCAATCTTGTGAATATGAGATAGGTGAGGGTGTTCAGTTTCTTTTAAATAATGTAAAATGGCACCTGCTGCAATAATTCCTTTTGTTAAACCTTCAACACCAAATCCTTTTAGGGAAGTTGTTTGAAATTGTTTGAACAATAAATCTGTTGCAAAAGGCTCATCAAAAATCCAGCTATCTAATCCGTATGTATAAAAACCATTACCAAAGGTTTCTTTAAAATCGGCCTGATAGTTTTTAGGAAATAAAATTTCAGCAGGCTGTAAACTTTGCAATAATTTATCTAAATATTCAGTGCTGCCCTCGGCCAATAAAAATTCACCTGTTGTAATATCCAAAAAGGCGACACCACCATGTTCTTTTTCTACAAAAACAGCCGCTAAAAAATTATTGTTTTTATGTTCTAATAATTTATCGTTAGTAGCAATACCCGGGGTAAGCATATCGGTAACGCCACGCTTCACAATTCCTTTTACCGATTTTGGATCCTCCAATTGGTCACAAATAGCAACACGATAGCCGGCTTTTACTAATTTGTGTAAATAAGTATCCAATGAATGGTGCGGAAAACCTGCTAATTCACTAGAAGAAGCCGATCCATTATTTCGTTTGGTTAGGGTAATACCCAATACTTTGGAAGCAATTACTGCATCTTCCCCAAAAGTTTCATAAAAATCACCTACTCTAAACAACAAAATGGCATCTGGATATTTTTGTTTAATAGCCCGATGTTGCTGCATTAGAGGTGTTTCTGCACTAGATTTTGCCATGGCAACAAACCTACATAATTTTTTTAATATTCGAAAAGCGTACTTTTGCAGATATGCGCAAACTAACAATGGACGAATTGGGGAGAAAGTCGGTAGCCGACTTTAAAATGGCCAATAAAACGCCCATTGTGGTGGTTATGGACAATATCCGCAGTATGCACAATGTGGGGAGTGTATTTAGAACTTCCGATGGATTTTTAATTGACGGTATTTGTTTATGTGGTTTTACGCCACAGCCGCCGCATAGAGATATTCATAAAACGGCCTTGGGTTCCACGGAAACAGTGGATTGGTTGCATTATGAAAATACCACTGATGCAGTAAATGAATTAAAAAGTAAAAGTTATAAAGTGTATGCAATTGAGCAAACCGAAGGAAGTATTTCATTGGAAAAATTCAAGGAATTGAATCCTGAAGTTGCCAACTTCCCTTTGGCCTTTGTTTTTGGCAATGAAGTAGATGGGGTTAGCGAGGAGGTGATTGCTTTATGTGATGGAGTTATTGAAATTCCGCAATGGGGCATGAAACATTCTTTGAATATTTCCGTAGCCGCTGCCATTGTGTTGTGGGAGTTTGTGAGATAATCCAATTGGATAATTTGTTCGCGATTAATTTAAAAAATTAGAATAGAAACATATGAAGGGAGTAAAAAATTATTTGAGTTTGGTGAAGTTTTCACACACCATTTTTGCATTGCCATTTGCTTTAATTGGATTTGTATTAGGCATTAAACATATGGACGAGTTGCATACACCTGAACAGCATGGAATTAAAAAGTTTTTGTTGGTGTTATTATGTATGGTCACAGCGCGTTCCACTGCGATGGCTTTTAATAGATATTTAGACAGACATTTTGATAAATTGAATCCACGCACGGCTATCAGAGAAATTCCTGCAGGTATTATTAAAGCCGAAAAAGCATTGTTGTTTATTATTATTAATGCAAGTTTGTTTGTGGCGGCTACTTATTTTATCAATCCAATTTGTTTTTATTTGTCGCCTGTTGCTTTATTTGTGATCCTGTTTTATAGCTATACTAAAAGGTTTACTTATCTATGTCATTTAGTGTTAGGCATTGGTTTGTCTTTGGCGCCAATTGGGGCTTATTTAGCAGTTACAGGAAGCTTTGCATTATTACCTTTATTATTTTCATTTGCAGTGGTGTTTTGGGTAAGTGGCTTTGATGTGATATATGCATTACAGGATATCGATTTTGATCAATCCCAATCATTGTATTCTATTCCTAGTTATTGGGGGTTAAATAAAGCATTAAACATTGCAAGGGTGTTGCATATTTGTTCTGCGGCTTTTATTATAGCAGCATACTTTGTTGGAGCGTTTCATTTTATTTACTTAGGAGGCATGGCTGTTTTTATGGGTATGTTATTTTACCAGCATAGTATTGTAAAGCCAAATGATTTAAGCAAAGTGAATATTGCTTTTATGACAGCCAATGGTATCGCTAGTATTGTTTTTAGTGTATTTGTAATTACGGCATTGGTGCTTCAAATAATTGCGAATATCCCAAGTGCAGTAATTCATTAATCAAACACTTTATTAGTTAAATTAAATCATAAACATTGGCAAGAATCATTTGTATAGACTATGGCGGAAAACGATGCGGATTAGCAGTAACCGATCCTTTACAAATTATTGCAACTGCATTAACGACGGTGGCAACCAAGGAGCTATACACTTATCTCGCTGCTTATTTTGCTAAAGAACCAGTTGAATTAATTTTAATAGGAGAGCCATTGAATTTAGATGATACCCCCACCCATGCAACTCCGTTAGTTAAAAAAGCAATTATTGAATTGGTTAAAAAATTTCCAACCATACCTATACAAACTGTTGATGAGCGCTTTAGTTCCAAAAATGCAGTTAGGGCAATGGTTGAAATGGGTATGAAAAAGAAGGATAGGCAGGACAAAAAAAATGTAGATCAAATAGCTGCAACCATTCTATTACAGGAATATTTAACAAATCGAGCTTAATTATTTACCTTTGCGTTTATTATAACGACCTATTATGATTTTACCTATTGTAGCATACGGTGCTTCCGTTTTAAGAAAAGTATGTGATCCAATTAATTCAGATTACCCTAATATAAAGGTACTAATTGAAGATATGTGGGAAACCATGTACGAGAGCAATGGGGTAGGCCTTGCTGCACCGCAAATCAACAAGCATATTAGATTGTTTGTTGTGGATAGTGCTCAAATTTTTGAAAATGCGGAACCCGAAGATGATACTTATGCAGATGCACCTGGTCTTAAAAAAGCGTTTATCAACGCACAAATTGTTGAATTGAGTGGAAAGGAGTGGATATATAATGAAGGTTGTTTAAGTATTCCAAAAATCAGAGAGGATGTATTGCGTCATGAAAATGTAACCTTGTCCTATTTGGATGAAAATTTTGTAGCGCATACCGAAACATTTACTGGAATGACTGCGCGAGTTATTTTACACGAATACGATCATATTGAAGGAAAATTGTTTATTGATTATGTAAAACCTTTAAAACGCAAAATGTTACAAGGTAAATTAAATGATATCAATAAAGGAAAGGTAAGAGTGGATTATAAAATGATTCAACTTAAATAATGCAAGGCAAATCAAATAACCACAAAGTGGGTGCAATTAATAAAATATGCTGGGGCTTAATTATTTTATTATTCATAAGTCCGCTTGTGGTTAATGCGCAGGACTCCACATTAAAAGAGGACGGTTTAAATTTTACATTATCTGATGCCATAGTGCGCAATCACTTTGATTACAAAGCAATTTTACAAAGAATAAAAGAGGATACTAGTTTTTATAAAGCCTTTAAAACCCTTCGTACAATTGGGTATTCTTCCTATAATCATATCGAGATGAAAAACAAAGAAGGGCGCATGCTTGCTTCTTTGGATAGTAAAACAAGACAAAATCATATTGGGGATTGTAGAACAATGGATGTTTTACAGGAAACGATTACCGGTGATTTAAGAAAAGCAGATGGTTCGTATAATTATATGACACCATCATTGTATGCGAGTTTATTTTTCACCAAAGGGCAAATATGTGGAGAGACCAATGTAGTTGCCGGTAAAAAAAGAGTGGTAAGTGGTACAAGAATTGAAAAAGCAAAAGAGCAATTAAAGATGTTGTTTTTTAATCCTGGTAAAAAAATTCCAGGGATCCCATTTGTGGGCAATAAGTTAGATTTATATGATGAGGCAGCCCATGAATTGTACGACTATAAATTAGATTATGTTGAGTACCAAGGCCAGCTGGTTTATATGTTTGAAGTTAAACCAAAAGCAGATTTAGGTTTTTTTGCGAAGAATGATGTGGTTGTTGATCAAATGACAACTTGGTTTAATCCCAAAACACTCGAGGTATTGGGCCGCAACTATTCTCTTTCGTATAAAGCAGGGGTATATGATTTTAATGTAGCCATGGAAGTGGAGATGACCTATTTTAATGGACAATTGGTTCCAAAAACATTACGCTATAAAGGAAATTGGGATGTTGCGTTTCAAAAAAGAGAAATAGGATTGTTTACTGCAACACTGTTTGATTACAATAAAGGCCAATAGTTATACTTGTAAAAAAGAAGTTTCAATCAACTTTACCACTTCAATTAAACTTCCTGTTTCAGCAAAAGTAGCAAGTTGTCTGTCAGCGCCTGTTCCTGTTTTAAAAATATCTTTTACTTTCTCCACATGATGTCGGCTACCTAATTCATCAACGACACCATCTACGAATTCAAGTAATTCGTCAATCAATTCTATAACAGGTACTTCCTTTTCTTGGCCAAAATCAATTAACATGCCGTCAATTCCATAACGACTTGCACGCCATTTATTTTCATTGATTAATGCACGTTGATAATTGATGAAATTTATATTTTGACGACGAAGCGCATATATTTTAGCGCAGATTGCTTGGAACAATGCAGTAATGGTAATGGTTTCTTGAACAGTCATTGGAATATCACAAATCCTAAATTCAATAGTATTGTAAACAGGATGAACGCGAAGGTCCCACCATATTTTTTTTGCATCATCTATACAATTGGTTTTAATCAACAACTGTACGAAGTTATCATATGCTTCGATGCTTTCGAAGTAATCAGGAATACCTGTTCGCGGGAACTTATCAAATACTTTAGAACGATATGATTTATATCCTGTATTACGCGATTCCCAAAAAGGGGAGTTGGTACTTAAAGCATAAATGTGAGGTAAAAAATACCTAGCCGTATTCGCAATATGAATTGCCATTTTTCGGTCTTCCATCCCCACATGTACATGTAATCCAAAAATCAAATTACTTCGAGCAGCTTGTTGTAATTCGTTTAATAAATCCTGGTATCTTGAGCTATCTGAAATCAATTGTTTTTCCCATAAGCTAAAAGGGTGGGTGCCCGAAGCGCCAATACTATATCCAAGGTCATTTGCAATTTTAGCAACCCCTGTTCTTAGGGACAATATTTCATCAAAAGCTTCATCGGCATTTTTACAAATAGCACTACCCACTTCCACCACAGCCTGGTGCATTTCGGCTTTTATTTTATCCTGAAATATTTTTTGTCCTTCAGCGACAATAGATCGCTGATGGCTTTTTAATTCCTTTGTAGAAGGGTCTAATATCATGTATTCTTCTTCTACTCCTATGGTAAATTGTTGCAAGCTAGCCATCGCTATAAAAATAAGCAATTTTTACCATACATAAAAATACCCATCTATTTAACGATGATATGAGTTTTCCGTTTCGTTTTCTCTTTCTTTATCGTAGGCTTTGATAATTGCTTTAACCAATTTATGTCTTACCACATCCTCTTCGTCTAATTGGATATGGGCAATGCCTTCTATATTTTGTAGAATGCGTACTGCTTTTTCTAATCCACTTCGTTGGTTACGCGGTAAATCCACCTGGGTAGGGTCGCCCGTGATAATGGCTTTGGCGTTGGATCCAATACGCGTTAGGAACATTTTTATTTGTAAGTCATTAGCGTTTTGAGATTCATCTAAAATGATAAAGGCATTGTCTAAGGTACGACCACGCATATAAGCAAGTGGTGCAATTTCAATTGTGCGAGTTGACATATAATAACCAAGCTTGTCCGCAGGAATCATGTCGTCTAACGCATCATATAAAGGACGTAAATAGGGGTCAATTTTTTCTTTTAAATCACCAGGTAAAAAACCTAAGCTTTCACCCGCTTCAACAGCCGGACGTGTAAGAATTATTTTTTTAACTATTTTATTTTTCAATGCCCTTACTGCTAAGGCAACTGCAGTATATGTTTTACCGGTACCTGCGGGTCCAATGGCAAACACGATATCATTTTTATCAGCAGCAGCCACCATTTTTTTCTGGTTGGCAGTGCGCGCTCTAACTGTTTTACCATTAGGGCCAAACACCAATACTTCATTTGGATTTTTGTCAACAAAGTTGTCAATAACTTCGGCGTCATCGCCACCTAATATTTGTTCAAAATAGTTTTCTGATAAATGCCCATTACGTTCCATGTACTGAATAATGAGCGTAATTTTTTCTTTAGCCAATTCAATTTGTTCAGGGGCACCACTTAATTTAATTTGGGTGCCTCTTGATAATATTTTTAAAAGAGGAAACTTCTTTTTTAAAATGTCAAACTTGGAGTTATTAACGCCGAAAAACTCAATAGGGTTTACGGTATCTAAATTGATGATGGTTTCAGTCAATGGATTCGATTTAATTGGTTAGGGTAGTAATTCAAATCAACTAACACAATTTATTAAAGGAAGTTCAAAAATACTCAAGCTAAATACGCACAAATGTGAATTACTCAATTGATAATATTCAGTTCACATTCGTATATTATTACGCAAGCTTTAAAGTAACGATCATAGCTTTGGGGTCGGCTGCCTTAAACACAGTAGTTCCAGCTACCAAAACATCGGCACCTGCTTTCACTAAGGCACTAGCATTATTTTCGGTAACACCACCATCTATTTCAATTAAAGTAGTAGCACCTGCATTCGTAATGATTTGTTTTAATGCACGCACTTTTTCATAAGTGTGTTCAATAAATTTTTGCCCGCCAAATCCTGGATTAACACTCATCACACAAACCACATCAATATCTTTAATAACATCTTTTAATAAATCAACTGAAGTATGTGGATTTAACGCAACCCCTGCTTTCATTCCTTGGGCTTTAATTTGTTGAAGCGTGCTGTGCAAATGAGGGCAGGCTTCGTAGTGCACAGTTAATACATCGGCACCTGCCTTTTTAAAATCTGCTATATATTTTTCGGGATGTACAATCATTAAATGCACATCTAATATTTTAGTGGTTGTTTTTTTGATTTGCTCAATGATGGGTAAACCGTAACTAATATTAGGAACAAAACTGCCGTCCATTACATCCAAATGAAACCATGCTGCTTCGCTTTCATTTAGCATTTCACATGCTTTTCCTAAATTCAAAAAATCGGCTGCTAATAATGAAGGTGCAATAATGGCCATAGAATGTATTTGTTACAAAATTAAGTACTTTTGAGTTCAATTATATAAGTATATGAAAAAGTTAATATTCATGGTAGCAGCTTTGTTAAGCCTTGCTTCCGCTTTTAGTCAAAAGGATTCTGTATTTGTTGGATTTGTGAAAAAAGATTCTATCTTATTTGCGGGCGAAAAACATTTTAAAAATATTATTCAATTAACAAATAGTGGTGATAATGCCGAGGCTTATTGGAGCTTTGATAGTAAGCGTATTACTTTTCAGAGAACAAATCCAAAGGAAGGTTTAATGTGTGATCAGATATTTATGGGGGTAGTGCCAACAAATAGTACTACACCATTTACTTATAAATCCATAAGTGGTGGAAAGGGGAGAACTACCTGTTCCTATTTCACAAAGGATGGTGCACACATTATATATGCATCTACAAAAGGCGGTGGTGATGAATGTCCTCCAACAGTGGATCGTGCTAAGTATGGCAATAAATACATTTGGCCACTTTATAATACCTATGACATTTTTATGGCGGATACCAATGGAGTTGTTCAAAAGCAATTGACCCATTCAAAAGGCTATGATGCAGAAGGTACTTTATCTTATGATGGCAAAAAGATGATTTACTGTAGCGACAAAGACGGAGACTTGGATTTATATGTAATGGATTTGACCACAGGAACTGAAAAGAAAGTAACCAATACATTAGGATATGATGGGGGTGCATGGTTTAGTCCAGATGGTACTAAAATTGTTTGGAGAGCAAGTCGTCCTAAAACCGAAGCTGAAATTGCGGAGTATAAGGCATTATTAAAAGAAGATTTGGTAGCGCCAACAAGTATGGAGGTATTTATCGCCAACGCGGATGGTTCAGATGCAAAACAAATTACTCATTTGGGTCAAGCCAATTGGGCACCTAATTTTACGCCAGACGGCAAGCATATCATTTTTTGTAGCAACCATGAGTATAAATATGGTTTCCCTTTTAATATGTACCTAATGGATTTAGAGGGTAATCATATCGAAAAAATAAGCCGTGATAAAGGATTTGACGCTTTCCCGATGTTTAGTCCAGATGGTAAAAAAATTATGTTTTCCTCTAATAGAAATAATGGGGGAACGCATGACACGAATCTATTTGTAGCAGATTGGGTAGATTAATCGTAATTTAGCCAACATTCTAATTAAAAAATTAAATATATGTATACAGGGTTACTTCACTTACATAACTTATTAAGATGGGTAATTTTAATTGCCTTAATCTTAACAATTCTAAACTTATTCCTAAAAAAGGATGCCCTTAAAACCAGCAAGGTTTTATTAATAAGCGCACATTCTACATTAATATTGGGTTTATACCAGTATTTTTTTGGATCAGTTGGGGTTCAATTAATAAAGTCTGCGGCGGGTGGCATGAAGGATGTGATGAAGGATGCAGCAAGTCGTTTTTGGGCAGTTGAACACGCTTTTTCT
>CANCEU010000058.1 GCA_947375185.1 Chitinophagaceae bacterium | reverse complement strand
TCATTAAATAGGCCTTATACCATATAGTTTGTCCATTTGCATAATTGCTATTATCAAAATGCAAATACAGTTTTTCTTGAGGCGCTTTAGTATTGTATTGTTGCAAAGCGGCTTCAATACCTTGTGCATTAGTTGCATTAAAAAAGTGGAAACAAACAAGTATTGTAAAAGTTAACTTTAATTTGTGCATGTGACCAATTTACAGATAAACAGCCTAATTAAAGTTAACGATTAGTTAATTACTTAACAATTGACACCCTAAAAACTATTAGACCATGAAATCACTTTTCCGAATTTGCCCCATTGCTCTAACCCTTTTTTAAGATCAGCACTTATTTGTACGCGCTTAACCACCTTCGACTTTCCTTGACTAGGGGTTGGTATTTCCGGGTTAGTTAATTCTAGTTTAGTAGCATAAATAGTTTCAGAAAGTCTAGGAATTGCTAAACCCAAAATCATTCCAGGCAATCCGTTAAAGCTCTCCGGACCACCTTTTACTAATATTTGATCGGTATAAAATGCAACCACTACCACGGAGTCGCATATTTTTGCAACTGCTTTTTTACATTCAAATCCCGCAATGTCTCTTAATTCTCCAGTAATCTTCCAATTAAATTTAGGTAAACTATCTTTTACAAAATATTCATTTTCAAAAACCGATTTTCTTGCAATTGTACTTTCATTTGTAAAATTATGAATAATGAAGTCATTTTCCGAAGGCTTAGCGCCAAATATCATATACTTATTATCCGCATTCTCTTTTTCTAATTTATAATGTGTTTGATTTACATTGAATTCCAATGTATAATTATCTGTGACAAACTTAGGGTATACTTTTTTTAGTTCCTCGGTCCATGAAGCATCCATACCCTCCTCCGACTGCATGGATTCCATTAAAGTATATTGTGCAATTTTACGTTCAAAAGTAATTTTACCACTATATATAAAAGTAGCTTGCGCTTGAGATGCCGCAGTGATTAAAAGAAAAACAAAAAGATATATCGATTTCATTGTATTTATTATTTAGGATAGATATTAAAAGCCCATATTTGAAGGCTTGCCATTTTTACTGAAATTATAAATTAGACTAAACATATAATATCGTTTAACCCCATTATTACTTGTCTCTGAAATAAAGTTACTAGTGATGCTTCTTTGTATATTTGTATTTTGATTTAGCATATCATATACAAACAATTTAACCTCCCAACTATCTGATTTACCCAATACTTTTCTCACTGAAGGACTAAGTATATAAATATCTTTTTGATTAGGGAATACCGCGGATTTCTGATAAATATTGGCATCGATGCTCAGGTCAATATAAGTTTTAATTTTTTTGAACTTTAACTCGGGATGACCACTGATACTATAAGACCAATAGTTAGTTGACGATCCAGGTCGGATACTAGATATAGTCGTATTATTGTGTGCTTCAAAATTTAAATAAAAATTATACCATTTTTCACCCCAAAAACTTAGTTGGGTATTGTAACCAATACTTGTATTGTCATTCACGTTTCTGATGCCATTTACTTTATTTACGTATCTGCTAAAATTACCATTTAAGCCAAAACCAAAATTTAATCCCTTATATATATCCATGCCATAGTAGAAATTACCATTGTAATAGTAATTCCCCTGCACATTAATGTATTGATTCGTTCTGCGACCTAATGCATCAACCACACTACTATTACTAATTGCATTGTCAGTAGTGGCATATTCAGCACGGAAAAATAGATACCTGCTTTTTAATACCTTAAAGTCATTTGCATTTACGCTTACTTTATTAGTAAATCCTTGTTGTAAAAAAGCATTGCCGATATTTAAATTCAACGGATCACTATTATCTATGATAGGCTGAATTTGTAGCAATGTTGGGTTTATCGTTTTGCCAGTATATTCAAATTGCAACCTTCTTTGTTGTTTTGGATTAAAATTAAAAGTAAATGAGGGAATAAAATTATTATAGGCAACTGAATGAATAGTATTCTTTGCAATATCATTCATTTGGTAATTAGCTGTACCAAATCCAGATCCCAACACCCAATTATACTTTTTATCTACATAACGATAGTTAACCGAACCTGCATTATTAACAGTATTGAATACAAAATGATTACTAAGCGAATCAATTATATTGACGTTGAGTGGATTAGAAAAATTAGAACTTTTTCCATTATTGTCAAAACTTATACGCTCCGCGTCATTTTTGCCAAAATTCAGTGCATACTTTACAATCAAAAATGTTTTTTTCCCTATAGGCTCAGTATATACCACATTCGAGTTAATACTTGAAGTGTTTTGCTTATTCCTCTTTAACTGATTTGCAGAATCCATCTTTAATACGGAACCACTATAATTAAAATAGGTATTATTTGAAATTAACCCCCCATCCTGCTCCTTATCATTAAAATTCATATCAGATACCAAAGATATAGTCCTACCCTTTTTAGGAAATTTCAACCGATAACTTAATGTAGTTGCAAAAGTTTTATCGTCCTCATTTAAAGAACTTAATCTTTTTGATTCATTAATAGCATGTCCCGATTCCCCTTCTGTTTTACCAATATAATCTGTACTTCCATCTTTTAAAACATCAGCGGCTTTTAGGATAATTTTATAAAGACCGGTGCTATCAGTTCCCCATTCATTGGTACTATTAATTTTATACTTCTTTTTATCACTATGCTGGATATTAGAAGTAAAGTTCGTGAAGGATGAATCTGGCAATATCGTTTTTGAATAATTTGACCCAATGCCATTTACAATTAAGTTCTGAAATTGAGCTGAATTATTTGTTGAAAACTTAGACCACTTATTACCAAAAACCATTCCCGCACTTTTTTGATTAGGCAAGCCTACATTGTCTCCATAATCACCCTCACTTGAAAAACTAACATTTATGCCACCATCATCATTTACCTCCATTGAAGTGTTACCACCATCCGAGTAATTTCTAGTCTCATCCCAGTTTAAGGCTTCGAAGCGCGTATTGTCTTGGGTGAAAAAAGCAGCCATTTTTTTCTTGCCTTTAAATGCATTGGCCATTAATTTCCCATTCCCATATTGTCCAAAATTGGTTCCCAATTCGGCCTTACCAAAATACCCATTCTTTTTATCTTCTTTTAATTGAACATTAATCGTTTTCGTTTTTTGTCCATCATCAATTCCTGTAAATGCCGCTTGATCGGACTTTTTATCAAACACCTGAATCTTATCGACAATATCTGCTCTTAAATTTTTTGTCACAACAGCGGGGTCATCGCTAAAAAATTCTTCGCCATCTACCAAAACCTTATTTACTTTTTCACCCTGAGCTGTAATTTCACCCTTTGAATTAACTTGTATACCAGGCATTTTCTTTAATAACTCCTGCACGTCGGCGTTTGGATTAACATGAAAACTATCTGCTTTGTATTCAGTAGTGTCCCCTTTGATGCGAATGGCGGAAACCGTACTTTTAATAATTACTTCTTTAAGCAAATGCGCCTTCGTATTTAAGTACACCGTATTCAAATCTAATGTTTGACCACTTGTAAGATCAATTTTATCAACATAGTCGGCATATTGAGGGTAAGTCACCATCAATATATACTTCCCATCTTCTTTTGCATATAATTGAAAACTACCATCTTTTTCAGCCCTTGCCGAACCTACTAAAATGGAATCTTTTGCTCTTAAAATATTAATAGATGCATTTTGCAATTGCTTCTTTTCGGCACTATCTACCACTTTACCTTTGATGGAAGATTGAGCATTGGCATTATTTGCAACGAAAAATAATACAAGTGATAAACATCCTTGAAAAAGGATTTGCTTTAATTTAAACATTCAACAAGTTTATGATTTGGCAGTGAAAATAAAGGTATTCTTAAGGCAATGGGCAGGAAAAATGTTAAAATTTAAAATTGGCATTATAAACGGTAACATTAACATCATTAATACGTAGAACTACTTAGATATTGTAAATTATCTTGGGCTCCAATCAATTCGATCCATTGACCTCATAACTATTACTTTATTATTTAGCGTGTCTTTTTGCTGATCAATTAAATCTTCTGATATTTTAATAGCATTTTTTAAACTATTCTTTATGGCTTCATTTATCTTGGCTTTGTGCATTGCTTCCTTAACCTTCTTATTTAAGTCTAATTTCAAAATAGAGTCTCTTACCTTCTTGCTTACTTTCGCAGAATTCATAGCAGATTTAGCAATTCCATTCAAGTCTAAATTGCTAATTAAATCTGAAATTTTTGAGGCAAAATCAATAGAATCAATCGCTCTTATGGCCTCTTTTGCTTCTTCCAAGTCCTTTTTTGATTCAATCAACTCATTTTTTGTTTGAGTCAAGTCTTGACTGACTGGTTTAGTTACACTTACTTCATTTTTAATTGGCAGAGTTTTACTTTTACTTGACAAATAATTTTCAATCCCTAGTAGTAACTGACTCGCAATAATATCTTGATTTGATTTTACAATTTGAAAGTCATTTTTATTTGTAATATACCCACACTCTACTAACACTGCCGGCATATTTACACTTTCAACTACCCAAATTCCAGATTTTTTTCTAGTTACATTTCCGTTTGATATTATATTAGACATCTTTACAAGCAAAGTATTAGCCAAAAGTTCACTTTCTTTAAAATGCTTGTTAAATTTAAATGGAACAAAATAAAGTGCACCATTGTCATTCACATTATCTGAACCTCCCATATGAATAGATAAAAATAGATCTGCCTTTTCTTTATTTGAGAAATTAGCTCTTTCTGTTGCCGAAATAAATTTGTCAGATTCACGTGTAAGTACAATATTAATATTTGGATTATTATTTAGAGACTTTAATTTTTTGACGATTAAAAGTGCCATATCTTTTTCATTTGTTCCGTCTAATGCAGTTGCTCCAGGATCACTACCACCATGTCCAGCATCAATTACAACTGTATATGTTTTTTCTAATTTAACAATTGGTCTTGAATTGTCATTACCATTTCTAAAAGCAAATAGTAGAACGGTAGCTGTCAAAATTGGCAAGATAGCTAATCTCCTAAAATAACTAAATTTCGGATTTGATGATTGTGTAAGCATTTGAATACGACGTTTAATAGGTGAAAAGAAAAAAGTATTTGTTAAAATATGTTGTTGTTGAGGATAGGCAGAAGCCAATAGCAATTGTGCTAATACACCTGCATCATTATTTTCAATAGAATGCTGGTCAGCAATGAATTCATGAATTAGGTACAATTCATTCCTAATGAACCATGTAAAAGGATTTACCCATCCAACAACTAATTGTAATTCAATTATCAATTTATCAAAGGAGTGATTTTCTTCAATATGTACAACTTCGTGTGCTAAGATTCTTTGTCCTACTTCACTTTTTAAATCGATTGATGTGTTCCAAAAAATATAATTAAAAAATGAAAAGGGGGTACCTTTAACATTTGTCATCACTAAACTCAGACCCATTAGCTCCTGAATAGGATAACGCATAATCAGTTTGCGGACTTTCCATAACGACACAACAAACTTTATTATAAAAAATAAGGTAATTGCTAAACTTATTGCAATGAGTAAATTATCCCATGTAAATTGATTGCTTTTCTCAACAACCACTTGCTCAAAACTAGAATTACCTTCTGCCACCACACTTGCTAGATGTACTATTGCAGGTTGCGCACTAATTTGCGCTCTTACAATTCCTATCTTGATAAATGGTACTACCCAAGAAATAATTGAAATCCCTAATAAATAAAATCTATTATACTGATGAAATTGCTTGTTTCTCAACACCAACCAATAGTAGGAAAAGAGTAAGCCACTACATATTACCACTTTTAATAAATAATAGAGTACTGTTATCATAGCAGTTATTTTTTCTTTTTAATTTGTTGTAGCAATAGTTCCAAATCAGAGACTTTCAAATCCTGCTGCTTAACCATAAAGGAAACAACATCTGAAAAAGAACCTTCAAAATAGCCTTCTACCAATGTTTTAATGGAGGAAGACGAATATTCTTCTTTACTGATAATGGGAGAATAGCAATGAACCCTGCCATGTACTTCATGAGAGATATAACCCTTGTCCATCAAGATTTTAATAATAGTAGCAATGGTATTGCTATGAGGCTTGGGTTCAGGCATCGCTTCCACAATGTCCTTTAAATAGGCAGTCTCTAATTTCCAAAGCACTTGCATTACTTGCTCCTCGGCCTTTGTTAATGGTTTGTTCATCATTTTATATTTATGAGAACAAACCTATAACTAATTATTTAGTTTTACAACTAATTTTTTAGTTTTAACAAAAAATATACAAAAAACCCCCGCATAGACATGCAGGGGGATCTAAATTTTATATGAACTTATATAAGTCTATTTATCTACAACTACGAATACAACTTCCTGAGTTTGAGCGTATCTTACATTTACACCATTTTGATTTGCAGGTGTCCACTTAGGTGAGCTTTCAAATATGCGCATTGCTTCTTCCGCAGTCCCATAACCAGGATCATTTAAGGCTTTTACATTTATTACTTTTCCATCTTGATCAATTTCAAAATTAACTTTAACAGCATATTGACCCGCAGGAGCACCTCTTCGCTTAGGTAAATCTCTATCTAATGCTCTTTCCAAATATTTAGCCCACCCATTTTGCATTTTACCAAAAACAGGAGGTATTTTGACATTTGTAAACAATGGTTTACCTGTAACTACAACGGAATTACCATCCTTATAACTAACTACCACAACTTTTTCTAATTCATTAGTTGTTGAGTTATTATTTTCTTCGATATTGACACCACTTATTGCTTTTTTTGTTATGATTTCAACTACTCCGTTTTGACCATCCTCAGGATGTCTACGCATTGCATCTGCCCCTTTCCATACATTCACTTTTTGAATATCATTGGGTGAAATTTTATTTAATTCGTTAGCTGAAATCTTAACTCCATCAATAAAGTAGGTAGGTTTTGGCGTTGAAGTAGAAACATCTGCAGTTACAGATGATACATTTACAGCTTCCTCCTTTTTTGCAGGTGGTGGTGGAGGGGGGGGTGGCAATAACTTTACTTTATTAGCAGGCCTCGTAGTATCACTTACTAATAAAGTAATGTTTTGTTTTATTTCAGATATTTTTGTTTCAATCCTTTCTCTTGCATGTACTTTAATAGATACTAAACATACAGATGCAATTAGCAGGGGCAATGCCATTACCCTTCGTAGGTAGGAGAATTTAGTGTTGGTAGATTTTGTTAACATAGTTAAGCGTCGTTTAATGGATGAATAAAAAAATTGATGTGTTGGATTTAAAAAATGATTTCCATAATGAGTTTGTAATAACATTTTGGCAAATGCCTCTACATTACTATTTCCTACTGCTTCTTCATCAGCAATAAATTCATGAATAGTGATGAGCTCTCTTTGTATTAGCCAATTAAATGGATTCATCCAAAAAAGAGAAGAAACCAATTGGCAGTAAATTCTATCCCAGGTATGCTTTTGTTGAATATGGGTAATTTCATGTTTAAATATTTGTTGGCCACCTTCCTCCTGTAATGAAATTGATTGCTTCCAAAATAAATTACTTAAAAAAGAAAATGGTGCTGATTCCTCATTGGTTTGGACAAAATCAAATCCTTCCATTGGTGTGACTACCGCTTGTCTTTTTAGGAGGTATATTTTTACTATATGTCCTATTAATAATACAAATAATATAAATGCTATTCCACTTGCAAATATGAGCAGGTAATCGGACCAAATTAAGCTAGTATTCACCTTTGCTTTAGTGGTTGGCAATACAAATTGTAATACCTCACTTGATCCATATATTAACGGTTCTTGTACAGTAAACCAATTTAAATTTAGCAATGGAACGATAAAACTAAGACAAGATGTCATTAACAAATAGAAGCGGTTGTAATAATGAAATTTCTTATCTCTAAGCGCAATCCAGTAATAGGAAACAAAAAGACCCGAAATAAATATTGATTTCAATATATAAATGAGCACTGTTTGACTAGTCATGGCTTTTGTTTTTTAATTGTTTTAATAGCAATTCTAAATCGGCAATGGACATTTGTTTTTTATCAACCAAAAAAGAAACCACATTCGAATAAGAACCTTCAAAATAACTTTCTGTTAAACCTTCAATTCTTTTAGCAGAATAATCCGCTTTGCTGATCAATGGATGGTAAAAATTGTTACGATTAGGATTTTGAATGCCTACAAATTCCTTTTCAACCAAAATTTTCAAAAGGGTTGCCACGGTATTATGATGTGGCTTTGGTTCTTCTAATGCCTCTAAAACATCTTTGATAAATCCGCCCTTATCTAATGCCCATAAGGCTTGCATAATTTGTTCTTCGGCTTGTGTTAACTTTTTCATTGGCTATGTATTTTACTTTCTAACTAATTTCTTAGTCAATATTATAACTATATTTTTAGTTAGCAAAATTATTTTTATACTATTTTTGAGGCTAACGAATTTGAAACCTATTCATTCAATAGAAAAGCACATCATCAAATGGGTCGTAAAGTATTATTTACAAGTCTTTTTATTTGCTTATGTCTTTTAGCCAAAGCGCAAAAGGAGCAATTAGCTCCTGAATCTATCGATTCAGCTTACTGGAGTATTCAAAAAAATACATTCAGAATTAATTTAAGCTTTCCTGTGCTTATGATAGGTGACATGCCAGAGGGAACAGGAATCTTAACAGGTATGTATGAATGGTCGCAAAAAAGAAATTTTTCAATGGTTAGTAAATTAGGATTCAATTCCTACTACGATTACCAAAAAAGTTATGTAAATAATAATTTTTACTTTAAAAGATTTTTAGATAAATTTTCATACCAGGCCTACGCCTCTGTTGAACAGCGTTACTATTTTAATTTTAAAAGAAGAATTCGAAAAGCAAAACCTATTATTAACAATTCAGGAACTTATTTTGGATTTGAAGCCCGGTATGTATCCAATGCATATATAAGTCCCAATGATCAAAGCTTCAACACACCTTTACCTGGATTAAAGTTTTATTATAATATTGGCCATCAGGTTCAAAAGAATAATTATTTTATTAACTTCCATTTCGGCATTCAATCCAATTTAGAAAGCATCACTAATGGTATTGGAATTGGATACGTTTTTAAATAATTTTAAATCAACATTTATGAAAAAATATACCCTCAGTATTTTTGCTCTTTGTTTTATCACAATTACAAATTTTGCACAATCTGGACTAATAACACTTGAGAATGAATATTATCCAGATGGTTCAATCGCTATTAATGCAAGCAGCTTGGCTAATTGCAAATACACCATTAAGCTAAATTTTACAAGCCTGTCAGGATATTCAAATAATAGAGGTGGAAACCCCTACATCACCACGGTAAGTGCAGGTAGGTCGCAGGTTACTAAATTGTCACTTGATAAAAATGCTGGATACAAATCTCTTAATTATAATTATAGCTTTTATCCTGGTGTTGCTTTTAGAAAAGCGCCCAATAATTATACTCATTATATACTACCAATAGCCGCTGGTAAAACAACTTTTGTTACCGCAGTATCTAAATTAAGTAGTGTACTAGGTCAACAATCAGACAGCTATTCATTTGCGCAAGGATTTAAATATGAATTAGGTGATACTATTTTCGCAAGCAGGGCTGGAATCGTATACAATATAAATAATCAACTAAAACAAGGCGAGGGGGGCAATACAGTTTACACTAGTGAAAGAAACCATATTTATATTCAACACAAGGATGGCACATTAGCATATTACACTATTCTTGCTCCCATTAATTGCTTAGTTCAAAATGGTGACTTTGTAACTCCTGGACAGCCTATTGCAGTATTTAATGTGGCTTCTCAAAGATATACGATATTGTTTTCGGTATACTATTTAGATGAAGAAAAAATCAGAACTGACAATATAAGAGAAATGATGGTGGCATTACCTGTATATTATTATTTAAATGAAAATGCACCTTCAACCAATTTGGCAGAAAATCAAAAATACGAATCAGTTAGATTCAATGAAATTATTGGTGAGGAATTAAGTAATAGAGAAAAGAAAAAGTTAGGCATTGCTAACTAAGCTGCCTCAATCTCTCTTACAATAGCTTTTTGCACGAGTTGATTTAAGCTGATGCCTTTTTTTGTAGCAACCATGACAGCTCTTTGATGCAAGTCTGGCTGAATACGAACATTAAAGGACCCTTTAAAACTTTTTAAACAAGGTTTCTTTGTTTGTTTACAGATTTCAATATAATCATCTACGGCTTCTTTAAAAGCATTTTTTATTTCAGTGACAGAAGTCCCTTCATATAAAATCAAGTCATCTATGCATTCTATTTTACCATATAGCACATTATCTTCTTCACTAAAGGATACCGATCCCAGAAATCCTTTATGGCTTAATGTATTTTTCATTCTTTTTCATTTGATGTTATTATGGATATTACTTCAACAATCTGATATTTCTTTAAAATATTACCAGGGTGTGGTTTATGTATTCTGATTTTACTTTGCTTTATCATATTTAAAAATAATACTCTCGACCCAGACGTTTTTCCAAGATTACTATCTTCATAGCCTAAACTATTAAGCAATGTCTTTAGTTCGTTGTAAGTAAAATCCTTAGGTATACTTAAGAACCTTACTAGTAGTTTATCTTTCTTTGTCATGTAAATTTATGCAACTATTTTTCAGTTGCATAAATTTAACACACAATAATTTGCAAAAACAAATTTCTAGTTTGTAA
>CANCEU010000057.1 GCA_947375185.1 Chitinophagaceae bacterium | reverse complement strand
TTCGCCGTTTGATTGTTTGATATTCAGATTTAAGTGCTAATTATCCAACGCACTGCATGCTTACCCCAACCGCTACGCTTGCTGTCAAAACCATACGACCCCAAAGCTTATAAGTCGGGTAAAACTTATTAAGAACCTGTAAAATTACGCTTTATTTGATCAATCCCCAAACATCTATTTAAACAAACGCCAAACATCGAGCCCTAAGGCATAAAACATTAAGCCGAACATAATGATCATGCCTACTATTTGAGCGTACTCCATAAATTTATCGCTAGGCTTTCGACCTGTTATCATTTCGAATAATATAAATAATGCATGCCCTCCATCCAATGCAGGAATTGGCAACACATTCATAAAAGCTAATATGATAGAGAATACCGCTGTTAAAGTCCAAAACTTATACCAATCCCACTGTGCAGGGAATGTATTACCAATGCTAATTAAACTACCTAATGATTCATTCGCATTAACTTTACCAGTAAAAATTTGCTTAATTCCTTGAATGTAATTATCCAAAGTAGTGAAGCACCTTTGCGTACCCACGGGAATAGATTCAGAGAAACTATAATCGGTATGCACTGTTGTAAAAATAGAATAAGGTAATTTTAAAAATAATCCTAACTGTCCCGAAGCACTTACTAATGCTTTTATTTTCACAGTATCCTCTCCTCTTTTTGCGGTCACAATTACGGTAGAATCTGCAAATTGTTTTTTCAAAGCTTCAAACTCATAACGATACTGAACCGATTCATTGTTGATCATTAATAAAGTATCTCCTTTCACAAATTCAGTACCACTCATGGTTATAGCCGACTTACTAATAGAGTCAACAATTACTGGGAAACGTGGTGTAACAAAAGGGATTGTCTTTTTTATCTTTGCTAATGAAGATGATAAATTCGAAGGCACATTTAATGCAACCACACTATCCCCTCTTTTCACTTCGATTGTTTTAGGATTTTCTAAAACTAATTTAGATTCTAATTGCTCAAAGTTGATTAACTCTTTCTTGTCTAATGAAAGGATAATGTCACCATCTTTCACCCCAGTCGATTTTGCTAACTCACTTGCATGCACACCATAAACTACATTTTTTGCTGGCAAATATTCTTCGCCCCAATGCCAAGTAATTCCAATAAAAATAACAATAGCTAAAATAATATTAACAATCACACCACCTAACATTACAATTAATCTTTGGTAAGCAGGCTTTGACCTTAACTCCCAACTTTCAGGCGCTTTGTTCAATTGTTCTGTATCCATGCTTTCATCCACCATGCCTGAAATTTTCACATAGCCGCCAAATGGAATCCAACCAATACCATATTCAGTTTCCCCAATTTTCTTTTTCCAAAGACTAAATCCTGGATTAAAGAATAAATAAAATTTTTCTACTCTTGTTTTAAAAAGACGAGCAGGAATAAAATGCCCTAGCTCATGCAATACCACTAATATAGAGAAAGATAAAATAAATTGTCCTGTCTTTACACCCACTGCTGCAAAGTCTATTGCTAATAAAGTATACATATATTATAGTTGTATTAAGGAAGCAGCGTAACTACGCGCTTCACCATCTGTTTCAAAATAATCGTTTAATGTTGGATTGGTGATAAACTCAATTTTTTCTAAAGTACGCTCAATCATATCGGTCATGTCTAAAAATCCAATTCTATTTTTCAAAAATGCATATACTGCAATTTCATTAGCTGCATTTAAAACGCAAGGCGTATTACCTCCTTTGTTCATTGCGTCCATTGCTAATTGTAAATTTCTGAAAGTACGCACATCTGGTTCATCAAATGTTAATGTATTGGGTTTATCAAAATGATATCTTGGAAATTCATTTTTTAAACGCTGTGGAAATGCCATTGCATATTGAATTGGCAATTTCATATCCGGTAGTCCCATTTGTGCTTTTATAGAACCGTCCTGAAATTGCACCATTGAGTGAATGATACTTTGAGGATGTACCACTACTTTAATTTGATCTGGCGTTAAATCAAATAACCATTTTGCCTCAATCATCTCCAATCCTTTATTCATAAGGGTTGCAGAGTCAATTGATATTTTTGCACCCATTGCCCAGTTAGGATGTTGCAATGCGTGATCACGTTTTACATTAGCTAAAAAATTGGACTTCTTCCCTAAAAAAGGACCACCACTTGCAGTCAATATTATTTTTTCAATTGGGTTATTATATTCTCCAACCAAACATTGAAATATAGCAGAGTGTTCGCTATCAACGGGAATAATAGCAGCTCCTTTTTCCTTTGCAGTACGCATCACAATATCACCAGCAACTACCAAAGTTTCTTTATTAGCAAGTCCAACAGCTTTTCCTTTTTCAACAGCCGTAAGTGTAGGCGTTAATCCGGCAAAACCAACAATGCCAGCCATCATAAAATCATAACAATCCATCGCAGCTACCTGCTCCAATGCTTCTTCACCCGCAAATACTTTAATTGGTTTTCCTTCCAATGCTTTTTTTACAATTGCATATTTTCCAATTTCCCCAATCACAACAATATTTGGAACAAATTGTAAAGCTTGTTCAATTAATAAAGATTCATTGGAATGAGCAGTCAACACTTCGGCAACAAATAAGTCAGGGTGCGCAGCAATTACTTCAAGGGTTTGTTTACCGATTGAACCAGTTGATCCGAAAATTGCGATTCTTTTTTGTTGCATCCAATGACTTTGTTGAGGCTTTGTAAATTGATTTACTTGCGGCTAAAATTACATTATTATTTCCTAATATAAGGGGTTAAGTCATTTGCAATGTTTCGATCATTGCTTAACCTAGGCACTTTGTTCTGTCCCCCTAATTTTCCTTTAGCCCTCATAAAATCAATAAAGGCGTTTTTTTCAAGAGGTGAAATATGTAATGGTTCCAGGATATTGCCAACAATTAAATCCTGATAGTATACGTTTTTCTCACACATATATTCGTTTAGTTTTTTGCTAAACAAATCCATATCGGCTGGGGCTTTTTCAAATTCAATAAACCACTCGTGATAACTTTTACCTGCACCTTGCTGAATATATGGAGCCACTGTAAACTCAACAACTGAGGCATTCATTTCGGTGGTAGCCTTTAACAAAGCCTGCTCAACCTCTTCTCCAATAACATGTTCTCCAAAGGCCGAAATAAAATGCTTAACTCTGCCTGACACAATAATTCTATAAGGATCCAAGCTTACAAATTTCACAGTATCCCCAATGCTATACCCCCATAAACCTGCGTTACTATTAATAATGAGTGCATAGTTTTCGCCCAGTTTCACTTCACCCAAACTAAATCGGGTTGGGTTTTCATTGTGCACTTCGGCAAGTGGAATGAACTCATAAAAAATACCACTATTGGTATTTAATAAGAGTCCCGAGTCGCCGCGCTGATCCTGAAAAGCAAAAAATCCTTCGCTTGCAGGGAATAATTCTATGGTATCAATTTCCTTACCAATGGTTTCAAATAATTTAGTTTTATAAGGCTCAAAGTTCACGCCACCCTGCACCAGCAGTTGTAAATTGGGAAATAAATCTTTAACCGGCTTACCCGTTTTTGCCACCAAACTATCAAAATACATTTGCATCCAAGGAGGAATGCCACCAATTAAACTCATATCCTTTCCTAAAGTCTCGGCTACAATTTTTTCTAATTTCTCTTCCCACTCCTCAATACAATTAGTTTCAAAACTAGGCAATTGATTTTTGCGCAAATAAGCAGGAATATGGTGATTCACAATGCCGCTTAACCTTCCAGTTGCAATTCCACCCACTCGCTCCAATTCGGGCGAACCACTTAAAAATATCATTCTGCCCCCCGCAAAAGCAGTGTTTCCCGTAGTAGCCATATAAGTAAGTATGGCATTTCGGGCACCATTAATATGATTACTAATTGAATCCTTAGTAATTGGAATGTATTTAACTCCGCTTGTTGTACCGCTGGTTTTCGCAAAATAGATAGGCAACCCTTTCCAAAGTACATTGGGAGTGCCTTTTTTAACCTGTTCAATATAATTTTTGAGCCCTTCGTAGTCTCTTATTGGTACAGCCTGCTTAAAACTTTCGTAATCGGATATATTATTAAAGCCATGATCTTTCCCAAATATGGTACGGGAACCTGTCTTAACTAATTGATTTAGTATATTTTGTTGGTCTTTTACAGCAGTTTTCGCCTCTTTTTGTAGTCTATAATACACCATTTTGGCAAATGGCTTGGCTAATAGCGACTTAAAATTAAACATGGGTCGATTTGTTGGGATTGGGACGAAAACAAATTTAGGTAGTATTTATTATATTTTTTGAGAATTACTTGCAAATTGGGAGAATAATAATTACCTTCGCCCTCCTAATTTTGGACATTTATGTTAGCAGTAGTAAAAATCGCAGGACAGCAATTCAAAGTACAAGCAGGAGATAGCTTGTATGTACCTCACCTGCAAGGTAAAACCGGAGACAAAGTTGAATTCAGCGATGTATTATTCGTTGATAACAATGGAAGTATTTCATTTACTACGAAAGTAGTTGTGAAGGCTGAGATTGTTAATGACTTAGTGCAAGGTGATAAAGTGATCGCTTTTAAAATGAAGCGCAGAAAAGGTTTCCGCAAGAAGCATGGTCACAGAACTCATTACACTCAAATCAAAATCGACAACATCGCTTAATTATACATTAAGTTTGTTTCAGGTAGATTAGTTAATAACAGTATAGTAAAATATAAAAGACTATGGCACACAAAAAAGGTGAAGGATCCGTAAAAAACGGTCGTGATTCACAAAGTAAGCGTTTAGGCGTTAAGATTTATGGTGGTCAACCAGCTTTGTCTGGCAACATCCTTATTCGTCAAAGAGGTACTCAGTACCACCCTGGTAAGAATGTAGGTTTAGGATCTGACTTCACATTATTCGCTTTATCAAACGGTGTTGTTGAGTTCAAAAAGGGCAAAAACAACAAAACTACGGTTCACGTTTTGCCGGTTGAAGTGGTAGCTTAAAAAAAAAGTTTTGTAGATATGAAAAAAGTTTTTACTTTTAAGGCATATTTACTAACCATTAAATCTAAAAAACATGGCAACTGCAAAAAAAGCGGCTAAAAAAGCTGCTCCTAAAAAAGCTGTTAAGAAAGTCGTAAAAAAAGCTGCTCCTAAGAAAGCTGCTAAAAAAGCTGCTCCTAAGAAAGCTGCTAAAAAAGCTGCTCCTAAGAAAGCTGCTAAAAAAGCTGCTCCTAAGAAGGCTGCTAAAAAAGCTGCTCCTAAGAAAGCTGCTAAAAAAGCTGCTAAGAAAGTCGCTAAAAAGAAATAATTATCCTCGGATAATGAAAAGAGAGTCCTCGATTTATCGGGGACTTTTTTTTGCCCCTACTTTTTACGTTTACAATTTTGACTTACTCCCTCCCCTTATTATCTTTACGTATGCACAATTACGAGATTGAAGAATACTTTTCCCTACTTGCAAAACTAATGGACATTCATGGCGAGAATGAATTTAAAATCAAGTCCTATAGTAACGCAGCCTATACGCTAGACAAACTTGCAGAACCCGTGTCTAATATGAGCCCTAGCCAACTATATGCTATACGTGGTATAGGTGAAGCTATAGGAAAAAAGATACAAGAGATTATTGAAACAAAGCAACTCTCTATATTAAACGAGTACATTCAAAAGACGCCTCCAGGTATTTTAGAAATGCTCAAAATAAAAGGATTAGGTCCTAAAAAAATTGTGACTATTTGGAAGGAATTAGAAATAGAAAGTATTGGAGAATTATTATACGCTTGTGAAGAAAATAGATTGGTAAAATACAAAGGCTTTGGTGAGAAGACACAAAAAAATATTCAAGAGTCGTTGCAATTTTATTTACATCACCAAGGAAATTATTTGTACGAACAAGTTGAAAGTTTAGTAAGTGCTTTACAGAAAAATTTAGAAATTGAATTTCAAAATGAACAACATATTATTAGTGGTGCATTTAAAAGACAAATGGAATCACTCGAATTTTTGGATGTTGTAACTACTATTTCTGAATCAAATTTGACGACTTGGCTTGCCACGAAAATGTTCAAAATTGAAAAAACGGAGGACTTTGTTAGCTGCAAAGGGGAAGATAATTTCGAAATTAGGTGGCATTTAGCCAGTTCTGAAAACTTTTTTTGGAAAGATTTTACCCTATCCTGCTCCCCTGAATTTTTATCGGCATGGGAACAGCTCCCAAATTTTAGTTTATCCGCGTCAAACTGTTTCAAAAGCGAACAATCCATATTTGACCAGGTAAGTATTAACTATATACCTGCTCCTCAAAGAGAATTTGCTCCCATTATAGAAAAAGCACGCGTCAAAGCATTGCCTAAGACTATTCAACCCCCAGATATTAAGGGAATCATACATTCTCATAGTACATGGAGCGATGGCATTCACACCATCGAGCAAATGGCATTGGCTGCTAAGGACCAAGGTTATGAATATTTAATAATCAGTGACCATAGCAAATCGGCCTTTTATGCCAACGGATTACAAGCCGACAGAATAATTGCACAACATAAAGAAATAGATGCCTTAAATAAAAAGTTAGCCCCATTTGTTATTTTTAAAAGTATTGAGTCGGATATTTTAAATGATGGAAGCTTAGATTACTCGGATGAAATATTATCCAGTTTTGATATTGTGATTGCATCAGTGCATTCTAATTTAAAGATGACCGAAGAAAAAGCCATGATGCGCTTGTTAAACGCTATCAACAATCCTTATACAAGCATTTTAGGGCATCCTACTGGCCGTTTGTTGTTAAGCAGGAAAGGTTACCCCGTAAATCATGAAGCTATTATAGAAGCCTGCGCAGAGAATAATGTAGTGATTGAATTAAATGCGCACCCTAGACGATTAGATATGGACTGGAGATATATACAAGCAGCTGTTGAAAGCGATGTGTTAATATCTATAAATCCCGATGCCCATGCCATTGAAGGATTTGATGATTGTAAATACGGCGTGCTAGTTGCACAAAAAGCAGGACTCACTGCCGCTAACAATCTAAGTAGCTTTACCCTATCTGAAATGATGGAGTTTATTGCTTATCAACAAGAAAAGCGAGGTTAGTTACTCTTTTACATAAACGAAAAAATCTCCCGGCAGCAGTTCAAACGGAACTTCATTATTAAACTGGTGAGACAACCCTGAGAAAATATTTTTGAAAGACCCTTTTAATTTTTCATGGGCCAAATGTATACGGTGATGATGGGTTGACAAATTCAAAACCACTAATATGGTTGAGGTCGCATCATGTCTGACATAAGACATTACGCCATGTGCGTCAACTGGTAAATTAAAAGTGTCCCCACTTATAATAGCAGAGTGACTTTTACGAAATGTAGACAATGTTTTATAAAATTCATGTAGCGCAGGTTGAAGGGTCCAATGAATTTGATCCTTGTCAAAGAATTCAAGTCTTTTATGATTAGGCAGTTCTTGCCCACTATAAATTAAAGGCATACCCTTCCAGGTTTGTGTAAACACAGCCCATGGCTTAGCTGCTACACCAAACTTTTCATATTCAGTTCCGTTCCAACTATTCTCGTCATGATTACTAGTAAACAATAATTTACTTGCTCCTTGTGGATATTGTGAATACCCATGTAATACATTATAAACCTCGTGCATGCCTACTTCACCTTTAGCTTGTTTTTCTGACACATGCATTAAAGCCCAAGCATAGGTTGTGTCAAATACGCGGTGGTATGTTACCTCCTCACATTCTGCTAACCAGTATAATGGACGAATTGTTTCAACAGCCTTTCTGGCCTCGACCCAAAAATCCAATGGCACTAAATGCGCCATATCACATCTAAATCCATCTATTTTAAAATCACGCACCCAATATTGCATGGCACCAATTAAGGCATTACGCATTTCTTTATTGCTATAATTTAAATCTACTACATCATCCCAACCGTTGCGCTCTGTAAATACGCCTAATTCGTTCCTTGAAAACCAATCAGGATGATTTTCCATCCATTCATGCTGACGTCCTGTATGATTCGCCACCCAGTCTATAATTACTTTCATCCCTAATGCGTGTGCAGCATTTATTAAATTCAAGAAATCTGATTCGTTTCCAAATTCAGGATTGATTTTTGTATAACTACTGCAAGCATAATAACTTCCTAGTGTGCCTTTTTTTACTTTTTGACTAATGGATGTAATTGGCATCAACCACAAAATATCCACACCCATCTCTTTTAATCTTGGTAAATGTTTTTGAAAGGCCGCAAATGTTCCCTCGGGTGTATACTGTCTAATATTCACTTCATAAATAGTAGCATCCTTTGCCCAATCCACTGTTGTAAAATTCGCGTCCATTTTTATCCTATTTTTATTATCTTGTCCAATACAATGAGTTCAACACAACCCAATTTAGACCGCAAATTAAGTCTTTTGCATGCAACTGCCATCAACATGATTGACATGGTGGGTATTGGCCCCTTTGTGGTGTTAAGTGTGGTTGCCCAAATTATGGCTGGTCCCTATTTTTTATACGCCTGGATTGCCGGTGCGGTATTGTCTTATGTAGATGCAATGGTATGGAGTCAGTTAGGTGCCGCATTACCTAGAGCTGGTGGAAGTTTTCACTTTTTAAAAGAAGGTTACGGAAAAAAATGGGGTTCCTTAATGAGTTTTCTATTTGTATGGCAAACCATGATTCAAGCGCCCTTGGTAATTGCATCGGCCGCTATTGGATTTTCACAATATGCTAACTACTTTTTTCATTTAAATTTTTGGCAGGAGAAAGCAGTGAGCGGATCTGTAGTTATTTTAGTGGTGGCATTATTATATCGTAAGATTGAATCCATTGGAAAAATATCTGTGTTTTTATGGGTAGGTGTTTTAGGTACCATGCTTTGGATTATTGGTGGTGGTATTTTTCATGGAAATTTTTTAGAGCCAATTAGACATATGAATGATGGTCTTTTTGTAAAAGGCAATGATGGCTTTTCTTTACAACATGGCTTTGTTGCAGCCCTTGGTTTTGCTAGTGTAAAAACTGTTTACAGTTATTTGGGATATTATAATGTTTGTCATTTAGGAGGGGAGATAAAAAATCCAAGTAAGAATATACCGCGCAGTATGTTTATCTCAATTACAGGTATTGCTATATTATATCTTGCCATGAATATTAGCGTAGCAAGTGTACTCCCATTTCAAACAATTATTACTAGCAAATTTGTAGTTAGCGATTATATTAAATCTTTATTTGGAAATACTGCTGGAGGTATTGTAACAGTACTTATTTTATTAGTGGCGTTTGCTTCCTTGTTCGCTGCAACACTGGGCTATAGTCGTATTCCTTATGCTGCTGCTCAAAACAAATCCTTCTTCCCATTTTTTGCTAAAGTACATCCTACTTTACATTTTCCGCACCGCTCCTTACTAGTACTAGGGGCCATTGCTTTTGTATTTAGTTTATTGTTCCGATTAAAAGAAGTGATAGATGGCATTTTAGCTATGCGTATCTTGATTCAATTTATTGGTCAAGCAATCGGATTGTTGTTATTATTTAAAAGAAAAGGTAAAGACTTTTTCCCTTGGAAGATGCCTTTATACCCTATCCCTTTATTTGTGGCAATCATAATTTGGGGCGCAATCTTTTTTTCAACCGGAATTAAAATGATGTTGAGCGGATTGATTGTAATTAGCCTTGGATTAATTGCTTATTTTGTTTCTCGAAAAATGAAATGGATTGGCGAATAATTTACTTACTCCTAGTCCCAATTCCACTTATTAATAATCCAATTAGCAGTCCAAGGATTAATCCAATCTTTACATTCTTTATCATGTAACCTAAGCCAAGGCCAATTATTAGTAAAGTAAGTATACTCATATTTCTTCTCATAACTAGTGCTTAGGCAATGAAATGATATTGGCTAATAATTTATAGGCACCCGGATTGCCAGCTGGTAATTGTCTAAATAACACCAAACTAACATAAACCATATTCCCCTTGCCATATGGGGCAATTAATAAGCTTCCATTACTTGGCGCTTCTCCTTTATCATTCATCGTTAAAGGAGCTTCAAAATGGCTGTCAAAATTATCAGACTGATAAGTGCTACGCTCCTGTGTCCAATTCTCAAAATCCTGTTTAGTAATGGTATTAGGCGTATTTAATACAGCATGATTCGGCAAACTAAATTCAACTGGTACGTTTTCCTGTGTAACCCTTTTCCCAGAGTTCACAGAAAATTTATAAGGACCTACTTTCACAGGCTTAATACCTACCTGATTACTTTTTAAATATTGTACGACTAAGTTACCACCTTGCTCTATATACGCGTTCAATACATCGTTCTTATCGGATAAATAATCATACATATTATAAGCACGAATACCAATAACAATCGCATCAAATGATTTCAATTTTTCTGTTGTGATATCTGCTTCTTTTAAATAGCTCACTTGATATCCTAACTCTACTAAAGCTTCAGGAATTTTATCCCCTGCTCCGTCAATATAACCAACCTTTGTACCCTTACATTTTACATTAGCTTCAATAACCTTTGTTGTTGCCAATGGGAAATAAGTAAGCGTAGGAATATGATCATATTGAATAGCCTTGATATATACAGCACTTATTGGTGTAGGCAGGGAAGTCTTATTGGCATTGGAAACAAATTCCATTCTAAGACTTGTACCTTGATGGTGTATATCTTGATAGGCTATGGAAACCGGCTTGCCCACTTCTTTCAAATACACATCCTTCTCGTATTTGATTTCTTGTTCTGGCACTACTGCAATGGGTTCATAAATATCCCCCTTAGTCGGGTCCAAATATTTA
>CANCEU010000056.1 GCA_947375185.1 Chitinophagaceae bacterium | reverse complement strand
CCAAATGTTTATACGGTAGGGACTGCTATAACTTCTTTAAATCCAACTTCAACAGGGGGAGCAATAAGTACTTATACGGTTAGTCCAAGTTTGCCAGCTGGTTTAACTTTGAATACGACAACCGGAATTATAACTGGAACTCCAACTTCCATAACTCCACAAGCAAGTTATGTAGTAACCGCGAATAATGCCTCTGGCACAAATACTTCAACAATTATTATTACAGTTAATGTGTCAGCTCCATCAGGGCTAAATTATACGAGTCCAAATGTGTTTACTAAGTCAAGTTCCATAACTGCATTAAGCCCAACATCAACAGGCGGTACTATTGCTACTTATTCAATTAGTCCAAGTTTGCCAGCAGGGTTATCATTCAATACAACGACTGGTATTATTAGCGGTACGCCCACTTCGGTTTCTGCTCAAACTTCCTATTTAATTACTGGAACAAATGTTTCAGGTAATGTAACTGCTACTATTGTGATTACAGTTAATGATAATGCGCAGCCACCATTGCCACCAGTAGTAATAAGTAAAAAATATATTTACAATGGATCCAATTTGCCAACTACACTTAAAGCATTGGTGACGAGTTTTCCTGTAGGAACAATTCCTGCTTGGTGTACCATTGGAACACTTAACTGTACCACCACACCGCCAACTGTACCAACTGCAGTTGGAAAGTATGTTTATCAAATTAGAACTTATGATACAACTGCACAATTATATAGTACTACTTTTGTGAATGATACTTTGATTATAGCGCCTCCAGTACCAGTCGTTGTTGACTCTACTTATGTATTTGGCGTTGCAACAAATCCTTCAAATGTAAGTGTGCTAGTGTCTGGTTTAACTGGCGCAACATTTAGCTATTATTATTTAGGTGCATTGCAAAATAGTACACCAGCAATAGGTAATGTATTTGGAGCAAAAAAATATGCAGTGAGTCAAACTTTAAATAATATTGAAAGTGATACTTCGGTATTTAATGTAACACTACTAGATCCTGCTAACTTAATTCATTTACAAAAAATTGTCGATAGCGGAATTTTACAAGTGAATTCAACTTACAATTATCCATTTTCTTTAGTGGTAAGCAACTTGACAAATAC
Organism: Chitinophagaceae bacterium; assembly: GCA_947375185.1. Classification (GTDB taxonomy): domain Bacteria; phylum Bacteroidota; class Bacteroidia; order Chitinophagales; family Chitinophagaceae; genus Sediminibacterium. The sequence goes on along the minus strand of CANCEU010000056.1, from coordinate 10,252 downwards.
ACCATTTACAAATATCATATTAACAGACAATCTGCAAAATTCAGTTCCAATCACAAGTGATTATAGTGTTGTGAAAAATATTGCTACAGGTGGATTAATTGCAAGCAATTCATTTAATGGCAATAGTGATATTAATTTAACATTGCCTGCAAGCATATTAGCTCCTTTAGCAAAAGATACTTCCAAGTTTGTAATCAATTTAGTGCCAAAGGGATATAGTGGCACATTGACAAATGTTGCTTATGTAAAAGCGAATACGAAGTGGGGTACAATTATTATGCAATCTTCATCTGCTACAAAAGCAAATGAGACTTCAAAAGCACCAACAAATTACTACGTTAAAGATTTAAGTATTTCTATACCGGAAGGTTTTTCACCAAATCACGATGGAGCCCATGACAATTTTGTAATTATCAAGCCATACAATGTTACACTAGAATTAGAAGTATTTAATCGTTGGGGTAGTATTGTATACAGTAATAATAATTACAAGAATGATTGGGATGGAAAAGGTACTGGCAATTTTGCTGGAAAAGATTTAATTGATGGCGGATATTATTATTCACTTAGGGCAGTGGATGAGACAGGAAAAGTTCAAGTATTTAAAGGTTTCGTAATAATTCAGAGATAAATGAAAAAACACATTTACAAAATAATGATTGTGGTATTTGTTTTACTACAATTAAAAGGGTTAAGTCAGTCAATGCCCATGTATTCACAGTACATGTATAATATGACCAATATAAATCCTGCGTATGCGGGTAATAGAAGTGTACCCAGTGTCGCATTTATGTGGCGAGAACAATGGGCGGGTATTTCAGGTGCTCCTTCAACAAAGTCAATCACATTAGATTTACCTTCAAGTGATAAAAAATTTGGTTTTGGCATTCAGCTGTTTGATGATAAGTATGTGAATGTGATTCATAGAACAGGGATAAATTTATACTACAATTTGAAAATTCCAGTGTCTGAGAAAGGAGTTTTGAGTTTAGGATTGAAAGGTGGATTCTATAATGATATGAAGATGTTGACAAATGTTGATTTAGGACAAATCTCTGCTTACGATGCTGCCTACGCTTCCAACTTTAACAAGATAGTTCCATTAGCTGGAGCTGGTATTTATTATAATGATGATCATTTTTTTGCGGGATTTTCAGCACCGGATGTTGTCACCTTTTCTAAAACGCAGAGTTATAAATCTGATTCAAGTTTATATCAGGTGAATGAAGTACACTATTTTTTCACAACAGGATATTCATTTGATGTGAGTGAAGATGTTAAATTGAAGCCATCATTGTTATTTAAAGTGGTAAGTGGTGCCCCAATTCAAACAGATTTAAATATGAATTTGTGGCTAAAAAATACATTAGGCTTGGGTGCATCCTATCGTACAGGTGAATCTGTTTTAGGAATGGCTGAAGTTCAAGTTAGTCCTCAATTTAGAGTAGGCTATGCATATGATATGCCATTTAAAACACCAAATACAAGTGAGTTATTTTTAAGACTTGAATTCGGTCATCTTTTTCCTAATAATAAAAATTATAAGATTTACTAGATATGAATAATCAAAAAAGTAACAATATTAGGCTTGGACTATTGGCAATTGCAATTACTTGCACTAGTTTCTTATTTGCGCAAACAAATCAGCATCAATTATTTGTTAGAGACTCCTCAGACTTTAAGGACAACAAACTAACTATCAATACAAGGCATAATGAGTTTAGTCCAATCCTCTATAAAGGCGGTTTACTCTATATTTCAAACAAACCTTCTTTAGGTAGAAATAATTTGTATAATCGTATTTATTGGAGTGCAAGCCCAAAGTTCAAAATTGAAGAAGGGGGTCAAGTAAAAGGGAAAGACAGTGCATCAATTGAATATAAATTAAAAGGGGTGGAAAAAACGGATGACTTTACATCCCCAACTAGTAATGACAATGATATTTTAGTTAATTATCGAAAAGTTAAGAATAAATTCAATAAAGTTGAACAAGATTTTATCACTTTTTCAACGGATCAAGCATTTTCATACAATGACAATGCTAAACTCATAGTTTATGCTAAAAAGAGGAAGATGATTTTTGGAGGTGTTCAACATTGGGAATTATGGCAAGCACATATTAAAAATGGTCACCTTAGAAATAAACAAAGAATTAAATTTGAAAATAGAGAAGCTGATTATTTATATCCTTTCATTGATAATAATGGCGATAGGTTATATTTTGCAAGTAACAAGTCAGGAGGTCAAGGTGGCTTTGATATATATTATGTAAATAAGGAAGGTGAATTTTTTGCTTCAAAGCCAATACCTGTAAGCGAATTGAATTCCAGTAGTGATGATATTGCTTATTTCAGAAATGAAGATAAAAATTATTTTAGTTCCAATATGGCAGGGGGCCTTGGCGGATTTGATATCTATGAATTTAGTGCTAATCAAATTAAAAATTTAGGTTACCCTTTAAACACAGATAAAGATGAAGTTAGTTTACAAAACACTAAAAATGATTTCTATTTAACTACGAATAGAAATGGCAATTTTGATGTTTATGGTGCAACGTATGCTCCAGTTTATTATCCTATTAAAGGATTATTGCTATATAAGAGTGATAGTACGATTGTACCTAATCATAAATTGATATATAAGGATGCAGATACCGGAATTGCAATTGATTCATTAACTTCTGATGTAAATGCAAATTACACTTTTACGGGAAAACCCAATCGTAACTATGAATTTACAACATTGAATGGAGATAGTGTATTAGAGCACTTTTCAATTGTGACAGTTGCGAATCAAAAGTCTTTCGATTATATCACAACTATTGGCGGAAGAAGCCCTAAACAACGTGCAGATTCATTACAAGTATTAATAGCTGATATTGAAAAGAGAAGATTAGATAGTATTGAAGCAACTGGTATCACGACTAAATTTGTTGTTCATTATGCATTTAATCAATCCATTATAAACAAGAAGGAGCAATATGTTTTAGATTACTTTTTGACTAAATTAAAGAATTTGCCAAATGCGAATATTGCGATAGGTGCATTCACTGATTGTATTGGATCAAATAAGTACAATTATAATTTATCCGTAAAACGTGCTAAGGCAGTTTATGTTTATTTAACTAAGCATGGTTTAAATAAAAATAGAATACTTAGCAATGGTTATGCTAAAAAGTACACTATTACGCCTTGTATTACTAAAGCTTCTAAAAATAGTATTAAAGCACAACAAGACAATCGTCGTGCTGAAATAGTTTTGAGTAATGAAAAGAACCAAAATTGGGAAAGTTTAGAAAAAGCAAGAGGTGCGGGTTATTATAAAATATTCAATGCCAATTCTAAAATACCTACTTTATTAAACTTGGAAAAAACGGATGTAGTTATTAAAAAAGAAACAACTAAGCCTGTAATCAAAAAAGATACAGTTGTAATTGCGAAAGTCGTAACACCAGTTCTTACTAAGAAAGATACGATCGTTAAAAAAACAGTAGTAAAGCAATTGCTTAAAAAAGATACCGTAGCAAAAGTTGCAGTAGCTAAACCTACCGTTATAAAGGATACGGTTGCTAAAGTAATTGTTGCTAAGCCAATCATTAAAAAAGATACTGTAGTAACTGCTCCAATTAAAATAACTCAAGCAAAACAAGCAAATAATGATGAGCTATCAAAGGCTGAAATTATAAAGGCTTTAGATTCCCTTGCTAAATTAAAAATTGAGCAAGAGCGTATTGTTTCATATTTAACCTTAAGAATTAATAATAAACCTATTGATGTATTTGTTTCATCAGATACAGTTACGGTTGAATTGTATGATAATGGAGTACATGATAAGGATTCTGTTTCTGTGATTTACAATAATCGAATTGTAGTAGACAGACAAGAATTAATGGTTAATCAGCCAATTAAGTTTAAGCTGAAAGTAGATAAGAATATGAAGAACAACGAATTAATTATGGTTGCAGAAAATTTAGGTACGGAACCACCAAATACTGCAGTTATGTTTATCACTGAGAAATCAGGTAAGCGTCAACAAATCATTTTGAATACAGATATGACCCATAATGGAGTTGTTTACTTTATCCGAATAGGTAAACAATAATTATTTTAATTAGTTTATTTCATAAAAGCCCCCATTTAAATGGGGGCTTTTATTTTGAATACGTCTACATAAGTTGTACTTTCGCGCCTTATAATTAGTAAAAATGAAGCGAATTGAAAGGCATAGAGCCATTTTAGGGGTAGACGATAAGGCTACTTTAAGTGATTTGAAGAAAGTATATCGCAAGATCATGATGGAATGGCATCCTGACAAATTCCAAGAAAGTGAGGAGTCGAAAAAGATGGCTGAAGAAAAATCTACAAAGTTAATTGCTTCTTATCATTTTTTAGTGAGTGTCCATGCTGAAACCCATGCTGCTACAATTGCTGAATATACTGCTACTATTTCTGAATCAAGTATCAATGATTTTGAGTTTAAATCGGAAATTTTACGTGTCGTTTTTTCTGATGGTAATGAATATGAATATTATGGAGTGCCAAAAGCAATTTATGTTAAATTGGTTAATTCAGATACCCCAGATCGATTTGCGCGCAGACATATTTATGAAAACTATTTATATCGAAGCACAAGCAAAATTGTTGGTGGAGAATAAGATGTTGTAAATATATTTCAAGTTTTATGCAAGTATATATTTCTTTACTAGGGTTGCTAGTATCATTTTTAGTTTTAATTAATATTAAAACATCTAATAAGGCGAATATATATCTGGTATTTTTTTTATTCCTGATTAACTTGTTTAATGTAATGAATTATTCGACTATGTTTTCGAATAATAAATATTTAGTTGCAACATTTATAGTTCATTTTATGCCTGTCGTAGTATTGACAGGGCCCTCATTGTATTTATATGTAAGGTCATTGTTGACTGATGATGCAAGTTTGCAAAAGAAAGATTGGTTTCATTTGCTGCCCTCTTTATTAATCTTCATCAATAATATTAGATATTATTTTACAGTCCCATTTATACAAAAATTACAACTTGCAGAACAAATCATTTTACATGATCGTTCTTTAATGTTGCAATTTAATCCAACTCTTTTTTCAGGGGAGGTTTCATATATGATACGTTCGGGTGCAGCTATCACTTATATGATTGTATGTACGATTCTGATTTATCGACATTTTAAAGAGGATTTTAGAAGCAAATTTCAGAATATATTAATTTTTAGATGGCTAGTGTTGTTAATGACATTCAATTATGTAATGAACATTAGCATTTTATATTACGTGTCAAAGTTGTTATATTATTGGAGGCATACCCCAGCCGTAACAGTTATCCCTCCAAGTGCACTTATTTTTGGAGTTGGTTCAGTGACCTTAATTAATTTAACTTTATTCTTTTTCCCAAGTATTTTATATGGTTTGCCTAGGTTGGATTATTACATTTTAAATAATAAAAGTGAAGTTGATTCAAATACATTTAATGACGCTGTTCCAACAAAGGAATTTGAAATAAGTGATCAAAAGTTAATCTTAATTGGTAAAAAGGTAGGTGAGTATTGTGTCGAGAAGCCATATTTACAATCCAGTTTTACACTTGCCAAAATGTCAAAAGAAGTGGGTATTCCGGTACATCACTTAAGCTACTATTTCAATGAGTATTTACATATTGATTTCTCAACCTGGAAGAATAATGCCAAAGTGGACTTTGTGGTAGAACTTATGAAAAATCCATCCAATCAATTTTTAACCTTGGATGCCCTTTCTAAGCAAGCAGGTTTTGTTTCTAGGAGCACTTTTGTCAATGCATTTAAGCAGAGAATGAAACAAACTCCTTCTGAATTTATTAATTCTTTATAGAAAATATAGAATTGTTGTACTGTTTTACAAATCTGTACACTCATTTTTAGACTATTATCTAGTTTGACTTCTACTATTTTGTCTGTTTTTATAATACAAAACAGATTTCATATGCTATAATTTCTTTGATTTCGACTTATATCTAATATTGTGCACCTTATAGATATATATTATTATATCTATATATTATTAAAAAAATATTAAGATAAATGAGTCGAATCAAATTGGAGCAAAGTAGTTTTATCTTATTGACTAAGGTACTTTTTGTATTACTCTTAACTTTTGTTTCAAGTAATATATATTCCCAAACTGCCAATCCTGGTATAAATTTTCAAGCAGTTGCAAGAGATTTTTTTTCAAATCCAGCTAAGGACCGAACAATTTATGTGGAGTCTAAAATTATCCAAACTGCGGCTAATGGTCAGGTCGTATTATACGAATTGCATCAAACGACAACTGATGCTGCTGGCGTTTTTAATATCAATATTGGAAATGGTAAGCGCTTAGGTGGTTCGGCTAGTAATGTAAGCACTATTGATTGGGGTAATGGACCTTTTTATCTTGGCTTGAAAATTGCCATTCATCCTATTGGGCCTCTAAATGATTGGGATTATACAAAGGAATTAATTGACTTGGGTGCAAGTCAATTTGGGGCGGTTCCATATGCTTTGTATTCAGGTAGTAGCGCATCCATTAATAATAAATTGAATATTTCTGATACTGCAAATATGCTCTTGCCATATAAGCAGTTTTTTAGTACTGCTGCAAATAGTAGCCTAGTTGCTGGTAAATTAAATATTGCTGATAGTATTAGTAACTATGTCACGCCATCACAGTTGAATGCAAAAACATTTGATAGTACTGCTATCTATAATCAACTTGCATTAAAAGCAAATATAACTGATGTAAATAGTTTCTTAACTACAAAAGCAAACAATACAGATATTTCAAATTTAACGACAGCTTTAACTACAAAAGCAAATACTATTTCTGTTACATCTTCTTTAAATACTAAAGAGGATATTGCAAATAAAAGTACCAATGTAACGAACGATGCGACATCTGATACAAAATATCCTAGTGTAAAAGCAGTTAAAATTTATGTAGATGGACAAGTTACATCTGCTACTACCATTACAGATGGATCCATAACTGACGCAAAAATTAGTTCTTTAACGGGTGCTAAAATAACAGGAGACATAACAGGGAAAGCATCCAATATCACGGGTACACTTGCTATTAATAACGGAGGAACTGGTGCAACATCTGCATCGGTTGCACGGACAAATTTAGGCTTGGTTATTGGCACAGATATTCAAGCACCATTAAGTTTTTTAACTCCCATTAATACAAATGCAACTACCATAAGTATAAATAAAGCTACTACAAGTGTGGATGGATATTTAAGTTCATCTGATTTTGCTAGCTTTAATAATAAAATTGATGCAACGCAAAAAGCGGCAAATAATGGAGTAGCCACTTTAGGCAATGATGGAAAAATTCCTTCCAATCAAATTCCCGCTATATCATTTCAAAGTGCCAATGTAGTAAGCACACAGTCTGCAATGTTGGCTTTGAGTAGTGCTGTTGTGGGTAGTATTGCGATTAGAACTGACATTAATAAAAACTATGTTTTAAGTGCAACCCCGTCTACAACTTTATCTAATTGGCTGGAATTGTCCACACCAACGGCTGTTACATCGGTAAACAATGCTACCGGGCCAAATGTGGTTTTAACAACCAATGAAATTGCGGAGGGAGCTAACAATAAATATTATACGGATACGCGCGCGCGTAACGCTATTAGTGCAACAACACCTTTAAGTTTTAATAGTACAACAGGTACCATTAGTATGACAGCAGTATCTGGTTCGACAAATGGTTATTTAAATGCAAGTGACTACAACGTGTTTAATAATAAACAAAATGCAATAACTGCTGGGGTAGATTATTTAGCACCTAATGGAAGTGCAGCTTTATTAACCAATTTCCCAACGCTTAATCAGAGTACTACTGGTAATGCGGCAACGTCTACTAAATTAGCAACTAGTAAAACAATTAATGGAATTGCATTTGATGGTTCCTCAAATATTACCATTGCGGCTGATGCCAATACTTTAACAGGCACTAGTTTAGCTAGTAATATAGTTTCTTCAAATTTAACTAGTGTTGGTACAATAACATCGGGAGTTTGGAGTGGTACGACTATTGCCATTGCAAAAGGTGGAACGGGTGCAACAACTGCATCAGCAGCATTAACAAATTTAGGGGCTGAACCAACACTGAATAAAAGTGTTGCAACAGATTTAGGTAATACTAGTCCAAGTGATATTTTATTTCCTTCCCAAAAAGCGGTGAAGATTTATGTTGATATGCAAAGTGCTAATGCGGGTGTTGCTGACGGAAGTATTACCAATGCAAAATTAAATGGAGGAATTACTTATGATAAATTAGCGGGCAATATTCCTGCATCAAAATTAGTTGGAACAGATATTACAACTGTTGGTACCATTACAAGTGGTGTTTGGAGTGGAACTGCAATTGATTTTTCGAAGTTGAATATTTCAAAAGCGAATATTACTGGATTGGGTATCCAAGAAACCTTAGTTGCTGGAACGGATTATATAATTCCTAACGCTTCCATTACGGGCGCAACAAAAACAAAAATCACTTACGATGCAAAAGGTCTAGTGACCGCTGGTGCAGATGCAAACACTTCGGATATTGCACCAAGCACCAATAGAAATTATGTAACAGATGCACAAGCTGGTATTATTTCAAATACTTCAGGTACAAATACGGGTGATGAAACTGCAACTACAATTAAAACTAAATTAGGTATTAGTACTTTGAGTGGAGCAAATACAGGTGATCAAACAATCACTTTAACAGGAAATGTGACTGGTTCGGGTAATGGAAGTTTTGCGACAACTGTTAATAGTATAGGAGGAGTGAGTTCAAATACGATTGCAACTTTACCAAGTTCAATTGCTTCAAACACTGCAAGTATAATTGCAAATACAAACAGCATTTCAACTTTGACAAATAATGTTAATGCAAATACAGCAAGCATTACTTCAAATACAAACAACATTAATTCATTAAGTAGTAGTGTAAATACATTAACTGGAAATGTAAGTTCAACTATAAATAATTATTTAACAACATTGCCAAATTTGTCACAAGTTGGAACCATTACAAGTGGTACTTGGAGTGGCACCGTAATTGGAAGTAATGTTGGTGGTGCAGGTTCAGTGAATGGAATTTTGAAAGCCAATGGTAATGGTGTAGTTAGTGCGGCAACAGCTGGTACAGATTTCCAAACACCAATTACTGCTGCGCCAACAACAGGACAATTTTTAACTTCTGCTGCAGGAGGTACTTATACATGGACGGCTGCTACATCAGTTACAGGTGTGCCATATACTGGTGCAACAGGATCAGTGAATTTAGGGGCTTATGATATAAATGCTACGAAAGCAAAATTTATCGGGGATATATATACTACTCCTCCATCTCCTCCAACAGCTACTTATGCTTATGATAATACAAATTATCAAGATAATAATGGCTTAGTTATTCATACTTATAATCAATCTGGAATGCCGTCTTTGGTTAGTTTTGTTGCGACTGGAAAAATTACTGGTAATTATAGCTCTAATATTAATTTCTTAACTAGGCCTGATGTAACAAACGGAGTGCCTCTAGAAAGGCTTAGAATTACAAGAGATGGAAAGGTTGGTATTGGAACAACTGCACCCACTGCTACTTTAGATATTGTTGGTAGTGGAAAAATATCTACAGATTTATTTATCGGAGGAACTATTACGTCTGGCAATTGGAGCGGTACTGTTATAGGAAGCAATAAAGGTGGAGCTGGATTGGTGAATGGTTTATTACAAGCAAATGGATCTGGCGTGGTGACTGCAGCTGTTGCTGGTACTGACTACCAAACGCCATTAGTAGCAGGTGCAAATTACCTGGTGCCTAATGCAGCCATTACGGGCGCAACAAAAACAAAAATTACGTATGACGCCAAAGGTTTAGTGACTGCAGGAGCAGACGCAACCACTGCTGACATTGTACCTAGCACCAATAGAAATTATGTAACGGATGCGCAAGCGGGAGTTATATCAAATACTTCTGGCGTAAATACTGGCGATCAAACCATTACTTTAACAGGTGATGTTGTTGGTTCTGGAACCGGAAGTTTTGCTACCACCATAAATAGTGTAGGAGGCGTGAGCTCAAATACAATTAGCACTTTGCCTGGATTAATAACATCCAATACAATTGACTTAACATCAAAAATAGACCTTTCACAAAAAGGAGCGAATAATGGAGTAGCTACTTTGGGTAATAATGGAAAAATACCTTCAAGTCAAATCCC
>CANCEU010000055.1 GCA_947375185.1 Chitinophagaceae bacterium | reverse complement strand
TTTTTTGTAGATATACCTGCTGACTTACGTAACGCAATGCAGGCGGCCAATACCGACGAAGCTTGTGAACAAGTGGGAACAGAATGGCTTATTCAACAAAGCAAGGAGTTAAAGGCAGCAGGAGTACCTGTTTTACACTATTATACTTTAGGAAAACCGCAAGTAATTAAGAATGTTGTTGCATCCATTTTTTAGAAGTCACAACTTTTATTTAAAATAATTACTTCGATTTATTAATAGTAGATTGTATAAAATCATTGAATTGTTCAATGGTTAAATTTTTTGCAATTATTTTTTTATTCTTGTCTAATAAATAAAAAGTAGGCGTTTTATAAACATCATAAAGTTGTCTAATTGTTGTAGGCTTGCCTTCTTTAATTTCTCTATTTAAATCTTCTTCAGTTTGGTAGCCATTAAGCCAATCTTCCATCTGATGATCTTTTATAAAATTTTTCCAGGCGGTTATTTCCTTAAAATTAATATTAACCGAAACCACCTTTACATCTAATGCCTTCCATGATGCTTTGTAAATGGAATCAAGCTTAGGAATTTCTACTTTACAATGACTGCAGGTTGGATCCCAAAAAGCCACAAAGGTAAATGGAGCCTTGATATTGTGTAATGCAAATCGTTTATCATTCACATCATTTAAAACCAATATTGGTGCAGGTAAACCTAGTTGATTTGCCATTAAACTATATGCACGATCACGTAGTGACTTTTTAGAAGCCTCGTTTAAAAGTACAGTATCTCCCTTGGCAAAAAAGTTTTGATAAATATGAAGGAATACTTTGTCCTGGCCCATAAACTCGGGACTAATATATTTATTGGTAAATTTAAAAAGTAAAAACGGATAAATTTCCTTTCCGGTTTTGGCAACAGTAAGCATGTATTGTATCTCTTCTATAACCGAGTCGGGTTCTCTTGAAACATAGTTTTTAAAATAGTCATCTAATTTTTTTTCAAAGAACGGGGTTCGTATTAATCGATTGTCATTAAACACCACATTATCCCAATAATGATTTTTTACATACCTAAATGGAAACAGCGAATCGGCTTTGCCATTGACTATTGGGATACTAGGCGCCTCGGGTACTTCCATCGTATTTAACAAAAAACTCATCATTGAATTTGGATGCGCTTCAACAAATGATTTTCTTTTTTGTTTAATTTCTTTGTCTTTGCTTGTGTAAGCTTCTTTTAAATTAGTAGAATCTTTTGCGGTGGTAGCTACTTTAAATTTTTGTTCAAAATCGTTTAATTGAATAAATAATTCATTTATTGATTTTGAATAATTTTGAAATAATACATTTTCATTTGATCCGGTAATGGTAATATTTTTTAAATCTAAAGTGTCCGCAACTATTTTAAAATGTTGTTTCTCATCCACAATTAAATCAAACAAAATGCTCATTTTCGGAGAAACCACAAAATAGATACCTGGTGTAAATTTTTGATTAGATGTAAATACGCCCTCACTTTTATCGTTCAATACACATGAATCCACCAGTGTTCTTGCATTTCCATAGTTAGTGCCCAGGTATATTTTGGTATCCTGGTAAGGCTTAAGTGAAATTTGAATATCATGCCCCAAATCGGGTGTTGCTGACTTTGTGATAGGTTTCTTGGATTGGGCAGCCAAGCAAATTGGCAATATAAAAAGTGCAAAAAATAGCTGTTTCATTTTGTAAAAATATAAATTAAATCCACAAGTTAAATTATAGCTTCATTTACTTTAAATATACCCCTTGTTGAGTACCTTTGTTCCCGTGAGAAAAATAAAGCAAAAACCAATATTGGAAAAAGTCCTCATTGAGGATTATGCAGCTGAGGGCAAGTCTCTAGCAAGGGTAGATGGTAAGGTTGTATTTGTTGAAGGAGCGGTTCCGGGTGATGTAGTGGATATACAATTACAAAAAAACAAGTCAGATTGGGCCGAAGGGTTTGCAAAACATTTTCATAGCTATTCTGAAATGAGGGTAAAGCCATTTTGTACTCATTTTGGAGTGTGTGGTGGATGTCAGTGGCAGATGCTTCCATATGAACAACAACTAAAATACAAGCACAAGCAGGTTGTAGACAATTTAACTAGAATTGCAAAAGTGGAGTTGCCAGAAATTCAACCAATTATGGGCGCCCCCGCTACTGAGGGATATAGAAACAAAGTGGAGTATACCTTTGCAACAGAAAAGTTTATTCCATTTGAAGAATTCAAGGAAATGAAGGCTTCGGGTAAGGAGCCTGTTAAACTACCTGGTGCGGGCGGTTTTCATGCGCGCGGATTTTTTGAAAAAGTGGTTGAAATAGATACTTGCTATTTGCAAATTGAACCTACGAATTTAATGCGCAAGGCGGTCGTGAATTTTGCGATTGAAAATGATATGCCCTTTTACAATATCAAACAACATCAGGGTTGGCTAAGAAATATGTTTGTGCGTAATACAACGGATGGACAATGGATGGTAAATTTAATATTGGGTTATGAGGATAAAGAAAAAAGAGAAGCCCTTTTAAATTTATTGTTAAAGCAATTTCCTCAAATCACCACCTTGTTGTATACTATCAATACAAAGCGAAATGATAGTATGCAGGATTTAGTGCCACAGGTGTTTTTTGGTAAAGGATTTATTACTGAAATGTTAGAGGACTTTGCTTTTAAAATAAGTCCAAAATCATTTTTTCAAACCAACTCTAAACAAGCAGAGCGTTTATACCAAGTAACAAGAGATTTCGCTGAACTAACGGGTAAGGAAGTGGTATATGATTTGTATTGTGGAACAGGAAGTATTGGTATTTTTTGTAGCAAGCAAGCTAAAAAGATTGTGGGTGTTGAGTTTGTGGCCGATGCCATTGAAGACGCAAAAGAAAACGCAAGCATGAATAATTTAACGGACACTGCTTTTTTTGCGGGAGATGTAATTGATATTTGTGATGATGCATTTTTTGAAACACACGGTAAGCCAGATGTAATTATTACGGATCCCCCCCGCGCAGGTATGCATGAAAAATTAGTAAGAAAGTTATTAGACATGGAAGCGCCTACGATTGTTTATGTAAGTTGTAATCCCGCTACGCAAGCAAGAGACCTTGCATTGCTCGATGAAAAATATAAGGTTACTAAAATCCAGCCTGTTGATATGTTCCCACACACTTTACATATTGAAAATGTGGTTCAATTAAAAAGAAAGTAAACAAAATATAGCATGACGCAATTTAGACCAACTGGATATAGTAGTTTACCTACCATTATTAAAAACCTATTAATTATTAATGGATTAGTATTTTTTGCTCAAAAAACATTTGGAGGTCAGTACGGCAGTTTTAATTTCGAAGATGTATTTGCATTACATGCGTTTCAGAGCGATTTGTTTAGACCATGGCAGCTCATTACACATATGTTTTTGCATGGAGACCTTGGACATATTTTTGGAAATATGTTAGCCCTTTGGATGTTTGGATCCATACTAGAAAACATTTGGGGTCCAAAACAATTTTTGTTGTTTTATTTTTTATGTGGTGTGGGTGCAGCAATGATTCATCTTGCTGCGATTTCTTATGAATTAATGGATCCATTTAAGATTGCAATGGCGGATGTTCCAACAATGGGTGCAAGTGGAGCGGTTTTTGGTATTTTAATAGCCTTTGTATATTTATTTCCCAATACCTATATCTACATCTATTTCTTTATTCCGATGAAGGCAAAGTGGTTAGGTATTTTATATTTTTCCTATGAATTGTTTTATGCCTTAAGAAATTCGGCAGGAGATAATGTAGCAAGATGGGCACATGTGGGAGGTGCAATAGTTGGATTTGTATTGGTATACATTTGGAAGCGTAATAATAAAAGATTCTAAACATAAATTAATGCAATCAGAAAACAATCAAAAGCCTTTATTGGGCGCCGACAACAATGCATTAGTAGCATTACTAGCTATCAATTTAGTTGGTTATGTGATTTTAGGATTAATAAAAGTAGTCTATTATTTAGAGAGCCTTCCACTTGAACAATATGCTGCACAAATTTTTCAGCCATTAACCTTATCCCAAAATTGGATGAAAAGTCCTTGGTCTTTATTAAGTTATAATTGGGTCCACGATGGATTTTGGATTTTATTTGGGAATATGATTTGGTTAAGTGTATTTGGATATACGCTTCAGGTGAAAGGGGAGAACAAACATATATTTCCTATTTACTTTTATGGAGGCATTTTGGGTGCAATCGCATATATTGTTATGGGGTCTAATCAGCCTTTATTTGGTGCAGGTGTAAGTATAACCGCAATTATAATGGCCTCCATAATATTAATTCCCAATCATAAGTTATTGCCAAATTTAGCTGGTGGTATTCCGGTTTGGATTATAGGTATTGCATTTTTATTATTACAGGGTTACGCTTTATTAGATGCTAATTTTGCAACCGAAATTGCAACATTATTTGGTGGGATAGCTGGTGTTGTTTATGTAATGTTATTAAAAAGAGGAAAGGATTTAGGAAAATGGATGCATCAACTATTACATTTGTTAAATAACAGTTTAGCACCAAAAAGTTAATGCCAAAAAAATCACGCATAAGAATAATTGGAAAAAGAGCACTTCTTTTTTTAAATATTTTTATTTCATTATTGCTACTTTATCCACTTGTATTTTCTCCGCTACATTATATATGGTTCAATGGATTTATCGGTTTAATAACGCCCTATTTATTGATAGCTGAATGCCTGTTTCTCTTTTTTTGGTTAATCGTAAAGCCATTTGTAGCTATACCCTCTGCCCTAAGTTTATTATTGAGTTGGAAACTGGTATTAGTCATTGTAGGATTACATCCTGGTGTATCTTTCCCAAAAAGTAAAAAGGAAAACAACCTTCGAATAATTAGCTGGAATGTTAGAGGATTTAATGGGATAGTGCCCAAAACTACTATGAAATTAAGAACAGAAGAAATTGCGTATTCAATTCAAAAGTGGAACCCGGATATTATTTGTATGCAGGAATATAACACCAATGAACGTAAGGGTGATATTGCGAATCATGCTCAATATTTTGAAAAAAATTATCCGTACTCCTTTTTTTCCAAAGACTACCAAACAAGAGAAGTTGCTTATTATTCTGGCTGTATCATTTATTCAAAATATAAAATATTGCACAGTGAACGATTCCCTTTTATCAATAAGGAAAGCCTAATCACTACCACTATCTTAAAAGGAGATGATACCATTCAAATTTTTACCACGCACCTAGCTTCTTATCGATTTAAACAGGATGATTTTGATGCAATTGATGATGCTACCAAAAATAAATTGGGGGTTATTAAAAAAATGAAAAATGCATTTCAGCAAAGGGCGGTACAGGCTGAAATTGTATCTAAACAAATTAATGCAAGCAATTATCCATCTATTATAACAGGCGATTTTAATGATGTGCCTAGTTCTTATACCTATCGCAAAATTGGAGCGGGCTGGAAGGATGCTTTTTTAGAAAAAGGATTTGGACTTGGCGTTACATATATGGGCTTATCACCAACACTTCGAATTGATTACATTTTAACGAATCCATCCTGGGATGTAAAAGCATTTGAACAAGTTGATGAAAATTTAAGTGATCACCATATGATTATGGCCGACTTATTGTTAAAAAAACAATAATCGGTTACCTAAAATAAAATATCTTTGTGTCTACATTATGGCACTAAAAATATACAACTCCCTTACCCGTCAAAAAGAAGTTTTCGAACCTATCAATGCTCCATATGTGGGTATGTATGTTTGTGGACCAACGGTTAGCGGAGAGAGCCATTTAGGCCACGCGCGTCCTTTTATTACCTTTGATGTGGTATTTCGTTATTTATTACACAAGGGCTATAAGGTTCGTTATGTTCGTAACATTACGGATGCTGGGCATTTTGAAGAAGAGGGAAAACAAGCCGAAGACAAAATTGCATCTAAAGCCATCTTAGAAAAGTTAGAACCCATGGAGCTTGTACAAAAGTATACGCACCTGTATCATTGGGCTATGGAGCAATTTAACAATATGCCACCTAGTATTGAACCAACAGCAACTGGTCATATTGTTGAGCAAATTGAAATGATTAAAACCATTATCAAAGATGGCTATGCATATGAAAGTAATGGTTCTGTTTATTTTGATGTAGTTAAATATAATGATGACTTCTCTAAAAAAAATCAGCCATATGGTATTTTAAGTGGCCGTAATTTAGAAGAGCAATTAGAAACTACCCGTGAGTTAGAAAATCAAGAAGAAAAAAGAAATAAGGTTGACTTTGCTTTATGGAAGAAAGCACCTATTGAACATATCATGCGCTGGCAAAGCCCATGGGGTGAAGGTTTCCCGGGTTGGCATATTGAGTGTTCGGCGATGGCAACAAAATATTTAGGAAAAAGATTTGATATACATGGTGGTGGAATGGATTTGCAATTTCCACATCATGAGTGTGAAATTGCGCAAAGCAATGTATGCAATCATGAAATCCCTGCGCGTTATTGGATGCATAATAATATGATAACCATTAACGGCCGTAAAATGGGAAAGAGTTATAATAATGTGATCAAATTAAGTGAGTTGTTTACGGGCAATCATCATGAATTAACACAGGCTTATGCTCCTATGACTGTTCGCTTTTTTATTTTACAAAGCCAGTATCGCGGCACATTGGATTTTAGCAATGAGGCGCTTCAAGCTTCTGAAAAAGCATTAAAGCGTTTACTTGAAGGCTACGAATGGTTAAAAGCGCAAAGCTTCACTGCCGGATCAATTGCAGCAGATGCAACTTTGGATGCACAGCTAAAAGAATGGGCTAACGAATTAGAAGCATTTATGGATGATGATATGAATACGGCTAAGGTGATAGCGAATATGTTTGAAATGTTACCTAGTATTAATTCATTAAAAGATAAACATATTGCACCTGATGCGATTAGTGGAGATACTTGGTTATTTGTACAAAATCAAATGACTTTATTTATCGAAAACATCATGGGTATCAAGATAGAGGCAGGCGCTAATCGTGAACAATTAAAAGGCGTTATTGATTTATTAATTGAAATTCGAAAAGACGCAAAAACGAGAAAAGACTTTGCAACCAGCGACAAAATTAGGAATCAGCTAACCGATATGGGGATACAACTAAAAGATGAAAAGGATGGTTCAATGTCTTACACTTTTGCTTAGTGATCACAATCATCAGCATGTGCATGATTGTGTACCCTACAGCGAAGATGATTATTAACATGCGCTATAATAATTAAAAAAGCGGCCGGAAATAACAAATACAGCTCTATTTCTCTAAATGCCATTCTTGCGAACATGATAGCAATTCCGATACTAAACAATATAATTGGTTTGTAGGAGTGGTGGTGTTTTTTGTAACCATGATAAAGCGAATAAGCTCCAATCGCAAAAGATACTAGGATCATTCCAAATTCAAATTTGTAATTGTGCAAGATGTTAATACCCAATAAAGGGAGTGAACTAAAAAACAATGGCAATAATGCACAATGAATGGCACAAGCTAATGAAGCACTGATACCTATCGCATCCCAATTCCAATTTTTAAACATATCACAAAGATAGGGCAACCAAAATAATATTACCTTTATGTCTTAAAGTATTGCACTGCAATTAAATTAAAAGATATGTCTAAAAAGTGGATTGTTTATTTGGTATTTTTTACTGTTTTACTAACGGCCTTTTTCTATTTCGTATTTAGAGGAACCGATAATTGGAAGGTAAAACTTCCAACCTTAAGCTATGTTAAGCCTTTTCATTTTACGAACCAAGATGGTCAGCCCGTTACAGATGCAGATGTATTAAATAAAATAACGGTAGTAGAATATTTCTTTACTACTTGTAAAGGTATTTGCCCTAAGTTAAATACCAATATGAAAGACATTTACACACAGTTTAAGGAGGAGCCAGATTTTCAAATATTTTCGCATACTTGTAACCCTGATACCGACTCTGTACCCGTATTAAAGCATTATGCTGATTCATTACAAGTGGATACTAAAAAGTGGATTTTTATTACTGGTCGAAAGGATAGTTTATATCAAATGGCTCGAAGCTCCTATTTGTTAGATGATCCAAAAAATAATGTAGAAAAAATTGAAGATCAGTTTATTCATACTCAGTTTTTTGCATTGGTTGATCGCAATGGAAAAGTGCGTGGTAAAATTTATGACGGACTTAAAGCCATTGAAGTACAACAGTTAAAAAGAGACCTTGCAAGATTATTAAAAGACAAATAATACACTATGAATTTTGTAACAGGCGCAAGTGGTTTAGTGGGGAGTCATTTAATTCAATCTTTACTTTCAAAGGGACAGCAAGTGCGCGCATTATATAGAAGTACAATACCCAATTTTAATGGTGCAGATAAAGTTGAGTGGATTAAAGGTGATATTTTGGATATTGTTTCATTGGATCATGCGATGCAAGGAATTACAAACGTGTATCATTGTGCTGCTATAGTATCCTTCTCCCCAAAGCAGGCTGGCGTTATGTTACAAGCCAACATTGAAGGCACTTCAAATGTAGTGAATGCTTGTATACATCATCAAATTCATAAATTGGTTTATGTTAGTTCGGTTGCTGCATTGGGTAGAATAAGAGAAGGTGCCCCTGTTGATGAAACCATGAATTGGACACCCGAAACTAGTAATAGTATTTATGGTAAATCAAAATATTTGGCGGAGATGGAAGTGTGGAGGGGTATGGGAGAAGGTTTGAATGTTGCAATTGTAAATCCTGTAATAATTTTAGGTGCAGGAGATTGGAATAAGGGCTCATCAGAAATTTTTAAATCAGCTTATGATGAATTTCCATGGTATACAAATGGAGTAAGTGGATTTGTAGATGTAATGGATGTAATTGATGCTATGCAACTATTAATGCAAAGCGATATACAAGGACAAAGATTTATTATTAGTGGATCGAATGTTGGTTATCGTGAAATCTTTAATTTGATAGCAAAGGCTTTTGGTAAAAAACCACCTTCGAAACAAGTGACTCCATTGTTGGCAGCAATTGTTTGGAGATTAGAGGCGGTGAAGGGATTTTTTACTGGAAAAACACCTTTGTTAACCAAAGAGACTGCTGCAACGGCTCAGGCGGTGGTTCATTTTGATAATACTAAATTCTTAAATGCTTTTCCAGCATTTAAATATCGAATGATTGCCGAATCGATAAATAGGGCATGTGCTGAATTAAAGCAACTTCATCAATTGTAGATTATTTATCTTCCATTACTTTTTTCCAAAGTTCTGGGATGCGTTTGATCCAAACATATTCTCTTCGCTTGATACTAGCATCTTCGGCAGGAAATCCCATATATACTTTATTGCCCTTGATTGAGCTTGGTACACCCGCCTGCGCCAACACTACCGCATTTTCCCCAATAGTTAGGGTCTTGCCGACACCAACCTGACCCCATAAAGTAACCCCAGCCTCTAATTTTACGCCACCTGCAATACCCACTTGGGCTGCAATTAAGCAATTTTCGGCAGTTTGGGTATCGTGTCCGATATGAACCATGTTGTCAATTTTGGTTCCCATTCCAATTTTCGTATCCCCACTTACACCTCTATCGATGGTGCATCCGCATCCAATTTCTACTTTATCTTCTAATATTACCCTTCCGCAACTCAACATTTTTTTATACCAAGCGGGACGGTTCTTTTTGGTGTTATAATAAAATGCATCTCCTCCAATCACCGTGTTTGCTTGAATAATTACTTCGTCTCCAATAATAGTATCCGCTAAAATAGTTACCCCTGGATAAATGGTACAATTTTTTCCAATCTGTACATTTGTTCCAATAAAAACATTGGGCATAATAATGGTGTCTTCACCAACAATTAAATCTTCACTTATTGCTTTATCACTTACAATCAATGGTTTAAAATGCTTTACGATAGTCAAATAAGCTTCAAATGGATCCACACAATACAATAATGCTTTTCCATCTGGAATATTCACTTCCTTATTGTTAATGATGATACAAGATGCTGCACTATTTAAGCAAGTATCATAGTATTTTGGGTGGTCAACAAACACAACGTCACCCTTTTCAACTTGATGAATTTCATTTACTCCACCAATTTCTAATTGATCATTTCCAACTATTTCTGCTCCAATTAAATTAGATAACCATTTAATCGAAACGGGTGCGATAAGCTTCATAATTGTGTTTTTTGGCCTAAATCAAAGGTAACGAGCCTTTTTTGTAAAAAATATTTTTTGTCGATTATCTGTGAAAAATTGTTCTTACCACAACTCGGTTTTCAGTAAATGTACAGTAGTATAAATAATCATTTACAATAAATTGATTCTTTTGTAATCCTTTGTTTAAAGGCATTACAGCGTTTTATAAAAAAATCAAATCAATAAAATGAATTTAAAATCAATAAAAATATTCAAAAAAATAAAGTCAAAATCAATGTTGCAAAACATGCTATTGTGGATAAACCCAAAAAATTTGTTTAAAAAAATTTTTGAATTAGGATAAAGTATATTTAATATTGTGATGGGAATTCAATTCCCGTACTTACTAACCCATCTATATACGAGGTCCCACAACAGTGGGACTTTGTTTTTTTAGACAAGTTTCTTAATGCAATACTACTTATTATACAAACCTTTTCAAGTGCTTTCTCAATTCACAACTTCCGAAGGGAAAAAGTGTTTGAAAGATATTATTGAAGTAGAAAAAGATGTCTATCCTGTTGGAAGATTAGATTATGACAGTGAAGGTTTATTGTTGTTAACGAATGATTCAAGTATCAATCATCAATTGCTTCATCCAAGTTTTGAGCATAAGCGTACTTATTGGGTGCAAGTAGATGGAGCTATTACGCAGGAAGCGGCAAATGCATTATCAAAAGGAGTTACCATTAATATTGACGGACAACAATATAAAACCAAACCTGCCATAGTAAAACTATTGCCCGACAATATTGAAGTGCCCGACAGAAATCCACCAATTCGGTTTAGAAAATTAATTCCAGCTACCTGGGCATCTATTCAACTTACGGAGGGAAAAAACAGACAGGTGCGTAAAATGTTTGCATCCGTAGGATTTCCGGTATTAAGATTAATCAGGGCTCAATTGGGAACTTATACCATTGATAAAATGCATCCCAACGATTTACTTTCTTTGACCGAACAAGAAGTTAAAGCAGGCTTCTTTCGCTAATTGCTCCTTAAGTTTTACTTTTGCGGTATTAATACAATATAAATGAGTCAAGATTTATCAGAACAAGAAATTATTAGAAGAGAAAAGCTTCAAAATTTAGAGGCTGCCGGTATCAATCCTTATCCAGCTCCATTATATCCAGTTTCGCATTATTCAGCCGAAATAAAGCAAAATTTCTCCGAGGAGACAAAGGATAATTATGCTGCGGTATGTGTTGCGGGAAGAATTATGAGTGTAAATGATAAGGGTAAAGTGTTATTTGTGAAGATTCAGGATAATGATGGTATTTTTCAATTATATATAAAGAGAGATGAAATTTGTCCTGACGAAGACAAAACCTATTGGGATGTCTTAACTAAAAATGGCATGGATCTTGGTGACATCATTGGTGCTACTGGTTATGTATTTATTACTAAAACAGGAGAAACTTCTTTACACGCTAGCACGGTTACTTTATTAGCAAAATCATTAAAGCCTTTGCCGGTTGTTAAGAGAGATGAGGAAGGGAATACATTTGATGCAGTAACCGATCCAGAATTTAGATATCGTCAACGCTATGCCGATTTAATTATTAATCCGGATGTAAAAGAAACTTTTGCAAAGCGTACTATATTAATGAATACCATTCGCGAGTTTTTAAACACACGTGGTGCCTTAGAAGTGGATACCCCTGTTTTACAAGCAATACCAGGTGGTGCTGCAGCAAGACCCTTTATTACCCATCATAATGCCTTAGATACACCTTTTTACTTGCGCATTGCAAATGAGTTGTATTTAAAGCGATTAATTGTTGGTGGATTTGATTGGGTATATGAGTTTAGCCG
>CANCEU010000054.1 GCA_947375185.1 Chitinophagaceae bacterium | reverse complement strand
GAGTTGCTTTTCCTACTGCAATAATCATGTTGATTTCGGCACCTCTTGGTAAGTTCAATGCTTTTTTTACGCGCTTGGAATCAAATCCTTCCATTGGGCAAGATTCAAATCCCTCCGATGCAATAGATAGCATAAATGTTTGTGCAGCTAACGCACATGATTTGTGTACAGTGATGCGTTGATCTGCTTTTCCGCCCATTCTGTAAAATGGTTTTGTTAAACCCATTACAAAACTTATGGTCCTTCTTACAAAAGCCCAAAATCCAAAAATATCTGATCGATAGGCAAGAGGCATTAATTTAGTATAATAATCTAATCCTCTTTTTTGTAATTTATTAGGTTCGCCTTGTATGCCTTCTCTCACTTTTTCATAATTCCATTGTGCGCGACTTTTCCATAAATCACCCCTGGTTACAAAAACAACTAATTGCTTTGCAGTTTTAGCTGCGGACTGGCCAAGGCATAATTCGGTATATTTTGCTTTTTCCGCAGGATCTTGTATCCAATAAAATTCCCATAATTGCATATTACTACTACTAGGGGACAGGATAGCGGGCTCTAAACTGCGTTGTATCACTTCGTTAGGTACTTCAATGTCAGCGTCAAATTTTCGGTTTGATCTTCTTTTTTCAATTATCTCGTCAAAGTAGTTATTGCTCATTATTATTAATTAAAATAGTTAATTTAGTACCTAGTTCTAATGATTACAACAAATTAACTGTTTGTATGTTCATTGGAGCTGCAAATTAAACTAAACTATGATTGCATGCTTAAAAAAATCTCATTAAGTCTTTTCGCTATTATTGTCATTGCGATAGGCTTGTCTTTTACCCCTAATTTTTCACATTTACGTAATTTTGCTGCTTGGGGGAAACATACAATTCATGATTATAAAACGCACCCTTATAATATTGTTGCGAAATCACCTCAGCCTCAATTTTGGCCGGTAGACACTAATTATAATAAAAAGCAAATACCAGATTCATTAATGACCATCATTGATTCAAATGATACACATGCATTTTTGGTTTTTCAGGATGGCAAATTATTATATGAAAAATATTTTGACGGATATACTCCTACAACATTAAGCGGCTCGTTTTCGGCAGCAAAAAGTATTATCTCTTTATTAATTGGGATTGCTATTGATGAGGGTAAAATTAAATCAGTGGACGATTTAGTAGGCGATTATGTGCCTCGTTTTAAAAAGGATGGCTGGGAAAAATTGCGCATCAAGGATTTATTAACCATGAGTTCTGGTTCAAATTATAAAGAATCGGATGGTAGTTATTTTAGTTTAAATGCATCGGCTTATTATGGAGATAACGAAGAATTTTTAATTAATAAATTAGTACCTAAAGAACCTGCAGGAGTGAATTGGGAATATCGCAGTGCGGATACACAGGTGCTTGGATTGATTGTAGAAAAAGTATTTGGTAAATCTATTTCAGCTATTGTTTCAGAAAAATTAATGGTACCAATGGGTGCCGAAGCAGATGCTAAATGGTTAACAGATGGAGACAAAAAACATGAGAAAGCATTTTGTTGTTTTAATGGAGTCGCAAGAGATTATGCACGATTTGGACAATTGGTTTTACAAGACGGTAAATGGGGTAATCAACAAATTGTTTCTCAAAAATATATTCAAGAAGCTACAACTGCTGCTAGTTATTTAAAAGATCCAACCGAAGGAGGAAAGCCTGTGGATTATTATGGATACCAATATTGGATATTCAATGAACAAGGCCATCGTGTAATTGCGCAAAATGGTTTATTTGGACAATATGTTTATATCATTAAAGATAAAAATGCTGTTGTGGTTCGACTAGGAGAGTCAAAGGTGATTAAAGCAATTCATCATGCACAGCCTGAGAACTTTAGTTATGTTGCTGCTGCATTAACCATATTAAAATAAGGCATTTCAGTTTTGTGAATTAACGCAAACTAACAAACAAAAAAAGGGAGCCTTCAATGAAAGCTCCCTTTTTAATTAGTAGCGTTGACTACTAAAATATATCCATTGCTTTTGCAAAATAAGTCACAGTGCCTGGTAATGCTAACCAGAAAAATTCTCTGTAAACAACCATCAAGGTTACCATTATTGCTAACCATGTGAAACAGTATATCCAGTACTTTTTAGTGTTTTTTTGTGCTTCCATTGTGCGTTATTGTTTTTTCGTTGTTTTTGACAGGGCAAATATACAATTTTTATCTTTTTGACCTATAATTTAGGTCCATAACTGTATTTTAAATCCACTTTCCATCCTTTTGGGGTTGCAACCACTTTAACCCATCTTTGAATTTTATCATTTGAATTAGCATAAATAATGGCAGAGGCTTGATCATTTAAAGTCTTTACCTCATTAATCTGAATAGAGGATTGCCTTAATTGGTTGCGCCCTTCCTTGTCTAATGAAAAATATGCTTTTGTCATTTCATCAAAATAGGCTTGGTTTTTTGCATCCACCAACAGGTATTCCTGTGCTTTTTTCATATCGCCTTGCATATAATTTTCGATAAAATACCTGCCCCCATCTAAAGGACTATCCGCTTGCTCGGCCGTGGTAGTATTATTACAAGCACTACTTAAAATGAGCAGACTTGTATATAGTATTAGTTTTTTCAGCATAGGCCAAAGTTAAGCCAAATAATAATGTTAAATTTGTGCAATTAGACTATCCTATATTTTTTATTAAGTCCATTATTTAGTCCATATTATTATGAAAAATTTATTAGCCCTTTTAGGTTGCTTTTTTGCCTTAAGTTTAAATGCCCAATTAACAAATGCGCAAAACGCTAAAGTGGAACAAAAGCATCCTGCTTTTATGGAGCAAGGCAATATCTACGAAGTTAATATTCGTCAATATACCAAAGAGGGTACCTTAAATGCATTCGCAAAACACCTAACACGTTTACAAAAAATGGGTGTGAAAACAATTTGGTTTATGCCTTTGCAACCCATTTCAAAAGAGGGACGTAAGGGTAGTTTAGGTTCTTACTATTCTGTTGCTAGTTATACCGATGTGAATCCTGAATTTGGAACCTTAAATGATTTTAATGCCATAGTTACAAAAGCACATGCTTTAGGAATGAAAGTGCTTATTGACTGGGTGCCCAACCATAGTGGACCAGATCATCCTTGGTTAACAAAGCATCCTGATTTTTATGAAAGAGATAGTACTGGTAAAGCAATTTATACTGCTGATTGGTCGGATACCCGTGAATTAAATTACAACAATCCAGTAATGGAAGACAGCATGATTAATGCCATGAAATATTGGATTAAAAATACAGCAATAGATGGTTTTAGAGTGGATGTTGCTTGGGGTGTGCCTTATAGCTTTTGGAATAAATGTATTCCTGCTTTGAAAAAGGAAAGAAATTTATTTTTCTTAGCCGAAGCCGACGATCCTAAATTACATGAAACAGGATTTGATGCAACCTACAGCTGGACTGAATTTCATGTGATGAATGATATCGCTGCTGGCAAAAAAAATGTATATTCTTTGGATACAGTGCTGCATACGATAGATACTGCCTATATGAAAGGCGCTTGGAGATTATACTTTACAAGTAACCATGATGAAAATTCTTGGAACAAGGCCGACTATGCTACCATGCCAGGAAAAATTCACGCTCCGTTTGCTGTTTTCACACAAACGTATAATAGAACTATGCCGCTTATTTATAGTGGACAAGAAGAGCCTGTGTTAAGACCGGTTTCTTTTTTCGAGAAAGATGCTATGGGCTTTAAAAAATATGAGCGCGCAAGTTTCTACAAAACACTTTTAAATTTAAGAAGTACGAACGCTGCGTTTAAAGAGAATGCAATTTTTGAACGCATTGTTGTCAATCATCCTGATAAAGCAATGGCCTATTCAAGAAAGTATGGAAATAGTTTGGTTGTGGTAGTTTTAAATTTATCAAATGAACAACAAGCAATTTCATTAAATACTAAATTGCCTACTGAGAAAACTTATTACGAAGTATTTTCACATCAAGAAAAAAAAGACATTCATAATTTACAATTACCAGCTTGGGGGTATAGTGTATTCGTATACGGAACAAAATAATAATACAGTATGACAAAAAATAAATTAGTAGAACAAATTACAGCGAAGCATTCTTATTTATGTGTTGGCTTGGATACAGATATTGAAAAGTTACCTGCGCATTTACCAAAAAATAAAGAGGGGGTAATTGCTTTTAACAAAGCCATCATTGATGCAACGGCACCTTTCTGTGTGAGCTATAAAATTAATACTGCTTTTTATGAATCTCAAGGGGTAAAAGGTTGGGAGGCAATGGAAGCAACCCTTGCTCATATTCCTTCAACTCATTTCACAATTGCTGATGCAAAACGCGGCGACATTGGAAACACTTCGGCTCAATATGCTAAAACATTTTTTGAAGTTTTACCTTTTGATGCAATTACGGTAGCGCCATATATGGGAAAAGATAGCATCGATCCTTTTTTAGCTTACTCCAATAAATGGACCATTGTGCTTGGCTTAACTTCAAACGAAGGAAGTAAGAACTTTGAGCAACAAAAATTAGCAACTGGTCAATTTTTATATGAATCTGTTTTAGAGCAGGTGGCTAGTTGGGGCACGCCCGAACAATTAATGTTTGTGGTAGGTGCAACTAAGGCGGAAGATTTTACAGGCATCCGAAAAATTATTCCAAATCATTTTTTACTGGTGCCTGGAGTTGGTGCACAAGGAGGAAGTTTAAGTGAGGTAACTAAATTCGGCAAAAATGATTCAGTAGGTTTATTAGTGAATGCAAGTAGGGCTGTAATATTCGCAAGTAGCGGCACTGACTTTGCTGAAAAAGCAGCCATTGCTGCAAGTGAATATGCAGCTGAAATGAAAACACTATTATCGTTTTAAGTAAATTGTTTATGCTTCAATATGATGGATAGTTTCACCTTCCATCTTTGCAATAACAACAGTGGCCACACTATTGCCAATGATATTTGTTATGGCGCGCGCTTCACTCATAAATTTATCTACCCCTAACAAAAAGGCCAACCCTTCGATAGGGATTTTTTGAAGAGAGGCAAGGGTAGATGCGAGTACAATAAAGCCACTTCCTGTTACACCTGCTGCTCCTTTTGAAGTAAGCATCAATATCAAAATAGTAGTCACAATTTCGGCAGCACTTAATTGAACATTATACAATTGTGCAATAAAAATAACGGCCATAGATAAGTAAATTGAAGTGCCGTCTAAATTAAAGGAATAGCCTGTTGGTACTACAAGTCCCACCACCGATTTTGAACATCCCATCTTTTCTAATTTATTCATGAGCGATGGCATGGCAGGTTCTGATGACGAAGTTCCAAATACAATTAGTAATTCTTCCTTAATATTTGCTAATAATTTAAATATGGATAGCTTATAATATTTTAAAATTAATCCTAGTACAATAAAAATGAAAAGGATCATTGTGATGTACATGGTGCCCATTAATTTGCCTAATGGAATTAAAGTTTTTAATCCATATTTCCCTATTGCAAAAGACATGCCTGCAAATGCAGCGATTGGTGCTAAATACATCACATATTTTAATCCAGTGAAAACATAATGTGTAAGTTGGCCAAGCTGGTGAATGTACTTTTCTCTTTTAGGAAAATAGTTCAAAGCAAATCCTAAAACGATGGCTGCTAATAATACTTGTAAATTAGTATTTTGTGCAATGATGCCTATTAAATCAAAATGACTTGCTTTAGTATATTTTGAAGGATCCTGCATTTGAAGTCCCTCTTTATTTATTTTTCCTGGCTCAAGCCATAATGCAACAACAACGCCAATGGCCAATGAAATGGTACTGACTACTTCGAAATATAATAAGGATCTAAATCCGATTCGGCCTACTTTTTTTAAATCACCCATACTTGCGATTCCTAAACATACCGTTAGGAAAATAATTGGGAAAGTGAATGCTTTAATGATATTGATAAACCATTTTGCAATTGGTTCTAATTGAATGGCGCTTGCCGGGTCATTAATACCTAAAATTACACCTGCGATAATGGCGATTAAAACATAAAAGCTTAAATGGGTAAGTACTTTTCTCATATGGCGGATTGTACTTGTAAATATAGTTTTTTTAGGTAGTTTCAGTTACCTTTGACTAAGTTTGTTTACCTAAAAATTGAAGTTATGGCAGTAAGAATGGATTTGTTTGAATCTCCAGA
The DNA here is from genome assembly GCA_947375185.1 of Chitinophagaceae bacterium. Classification (GTDB taxonomy): domain Bacteria; phylum Bacteroidota; class Bacteroidia; order Chitinophagales; family Chitinophagaceae; genus Sediminibacterium. Next base: position 5,903 of record CANCEU010000054.1, on the reverse strand, counting down.
TTATTATCAATTAGATGAGTTGTTAAGTGAAGAGCATTTAATGGTAAGATCCGCGGTGCGTGATTATGTGAAAACGGCTATCTCGCCAATTATTGAAGACTATGCTCAAAAAGCAGAATTTCCACAACAAATAGTGAAACAACTAGGCGATCTTGGATGTTTTGGTCCTACTGTGCCAGTTGAATATGGTGGTCAGGGACTTGATTATATTAGTTATGGAATTATGATGCAGGAGCTTGAGCGTGGGGACAGTGGAGTGCGTAGTACTGCAAGTGTTCAAGGTTCATTAGTGATGTATCCAATTTTTGCATACGGAAGTGAAGCGCAAAAAAAGAAATATTTGCCTAAGTTGGCTTCGGGTGAGTGGTTGGGTTGCTTCGGATTAACGGAACCAAACCACGGATCGGATCCTGGTGGAATGCTTACCAATATTAAAGATGCTGGTGATCATGTTATTTTAAATGGCGCTAAAATGTGGATCAGCAATGCACCATTTGCACAGGTGGCAGTTGTTTGGGCAAAAAATGAGGATGGTAAAATTGTTGGTGTAATTGTTGAAAGAGGAATGGAGGGTTTTAGTACACCTACAACACATAATAAATGGAGTTTGCGCGCAAGTGCAACGGGCGAATTGGTTTTTGATAATGTAAAAGTGCCTAAAGAAAATATATTACCTAATGTGATTGGTTTAAAAGGCCCATTGGGTTGTTTAAGCAAAGCTAGATATGGCATTGCTTGGGGCGCATTAGGTGCTGCCATGGATTGTTATGATACTGCATTAAGATACAGCAAAGAGCGTGTTCAATTTGGAAAGCCAATTGGTGGTTTTCAGCTGCAACAAAAAAAGTTAGCAGAAATGCTTACTGAAATTACGAAAGGTCAATTGTTGGTTTGGCGATTAGGTGTTTTAATGAATCAAGGAAAAGCAACTCCTGCTCAAATTAGTATGGCTAAACGAAATAGTTGTGAAATTGCTACTCAAATTGCAAGAGATGCACGCCAAATGTTAGGCGGAATGGGTATTACAGGCGAATATGCTGTTATGCGTCATATGATGAATTTGGAGAGTGTAATTACGTATGAAGGCACTCATGACATTCATTTATTGATTACCGGAATGGATATTACAGGCATGAATGCATTTAAATAAATAGCTTTTACATTGATTTTGTTATGGCAGCAGAGAAAGTGTTTTTAATTGGAATGATGGGTTCAGGTAAATCATTTTGGACAAGTAAAATTGCAAAATGGATTAAGGCCGGTGGCTATGATTTAGATGATTTAATTGTCATGATGGAAGAAAAAACCATCACTGAAATATTTGAAGAAGATGGCGAGGCTTATTTTAGAAAGGCAGAAACTAAAATACTAAAATGGTTTTCGGAAAAAAAGAAATTTGTACTGGCTACTGGCGGTGGAACTCCTTGTTTTCAAGCTAATATCGATTGGATGAAAAAAGAAGGGGTAGTGATTTGGTTAGATGAATCCATCGAAGTGTTAGTTGAAAGATTGTCAAGTCAAAAGGAACATCGCCCACTAATTGCGAATTTGAGTAACGAAGAATTGTCTAATTTTTTGCAAAATAAAATATTAGAGCGCACTCCGTTTTATCAACAAGCACATTATAGATTAACTGGAGATCAAATTACCGAATCGGCACTAAAAAAAATAGTCCAAAAACATGGGTCGTAAAATATTACTTTGGGGTTTATTGTTAGCATTAATCGCTGTGGTGCTTGGAGCATTTGGAGCGCATGCTTTAAAAAATATGGTTACTCCCGAGAAAGTTGCCATTTTTGAAACCGGCGTTAGGTATCAGTTTTTGCATGCTATCGCTTTAATTTTACTCGCCTTGTATTTGCAGCAAAATTATTCAATGATTGGAAATCATAAAGGGTTAGGGTGGGCTGCTAACTTTTATTTAGCAGGTATTTTATGTTTTAGCGGTTCCTTGTATTTGTTGACTTTTCAGCCGCTATGTAGTTTTAATTATAGCAAATTTATAGGGCCAGTGACTCCAATTGGCGGCCTGCTTTTTATCCTTGGATGGACAAGTTGGATAAGGGTGGTTTGGTTGAATAAAGTGGATAAGTAGCATGTCTTAGTTTCAATTTTACACATTGGCTAAAAAACTTTTTCTTCCTATTGGGATGGCTTATATTTGTTACTATGGCAAATACCCTCAAAAGTAAAAAAACTCCTAAGGTTAGTGAGGAGGCATTAAATCCCGATAAAGAAACTTCTGTAAATGTTACTGAAGTAGTTAAGGACGAAAGAACTTCAAAAATATTGGGGTTATTATTTATTTTATTAACGCTATTTCTTTTTGTAGCATTCACATCGTATTTATTTACTTGGCAGGAAGATCAAGATAAGGTTCAATTGTGGAGAACTCATTTATTTTCAACCAATGATGTTAAAGTAAATAACATACTAGGATTTATAGGCGCTTTTGTTGCCTATCAAATTATTTACAATGGATTTGGTATTGCATCATATTTATTTTGTGCAACGTCATTCGTTATTGGAGTGAATTTGTTTTTTACTAAGCCAATTTTTAGCAGATGGAGAAATGTAAGATATGTGTTAGTGGGTTTGATTGTGCTAAGTACTTGTTTTGCTTTTGTAACAAAAGGTGCTGCATTTTCTTGGGGAGGTGCAGTTGGCGAATACACTTGCAGTTGGATGACTAAATGGGTTGGCCGCTTTGGAACTGGTGCGTTGTTGCTTGTTGCTGGATTTAGTTATTTCATTTGGAGGTTTAATCCAACTTTCAACACACCCAATTTCGATTTCTTAATTCCTAAAAAGAAAACATCCGCAACTGACGAAGCTTTATTAGGTGGTTTTGTGCCGGATGCTCCTGCAGTAAAAAAAGAATGGGATTTAAATAATCCAGCAAGCGCAGAAAATACCAAAGATCAAATTACGAATGTTGATGCATCAACGGGAAACAAGTTGTTCAACGAAAATAAAGGTGAAGGTGTTGCTGTTATCCTACCTGAAATGGATGAGCAGGAGGAAGGTGGAAAATTATTTATTGATGAATTAGCACCTACTTTAGTTATCGAAGCAGATGCAAATGAGTCTGAATTGGAAGAATTGGAAGATGCCACACCCGTTCCCATTTCAGATGAAGTAGATGACTTCACCGATTTAGATGATGAATTATTAGAAGATCTTGATTTAGAGATTAATGAGGGTGCCGAAGAAGTAGTGGTGCCTGCAGCTGCAATCGGAAGTTTAACAACCAAATATGATACTACATTGGATTTAAAAAATTATAAGTATCCTTCTATTAATTTATTAGAGACTCATGGCTCTGAAAAAATTGTGCAAGATCCTGAGGAATTAGAAATGCACAAAAATCAAATTATTGCTACCTTAAAAAATTACGATATTGCCATTCAGCGTATTGCTGCAACAGTTGGACCAACTGTAACATTATATGAAATTGTTCCTGCGCCAGGCGTACGTATTAGTCGTATTAAAAATTTAGAGGATGATATTGCCTTAAGCTTAGCTGCATTAGGTATTCGTATCATTGCTCCCATTCCAGGTAAAGGAACTATTGGTATTGAAGTTCCAAATATTCGCAAGTCAGTTGTAAGTATGAAAACTTTATTGGCTAGTGAAAAATTCCAAACAAGTACTTATTCATTGCCAATTGCAATTGGTAAAAAAATTGATAACGAAAACTTTATTGTTGATTTAGCTAGTATGCCGCACTTATTAATGGCAGGTGCTACAGGTCAGGGTAAATCAGTTGGATTAAATGCAATATTGGTTTCGCTTTTATACAAAAAACATCCTTCTCAATTAAAGTTTGTCTTAGTAGATCCTAAGAAAGTGGAGTTGAGTTTATATCGTGTGATTGAAAAACACTTCTTAGCTAAATTACCCGGTGAGGAAGATGCAATTATTACCGATACTAAAAAAGTAATCAATACATTAAATGCGTTGTGTATTGAAATGGACAATCGTTATGATTTATTAAAAGAGGCTGGTTGTAGAAATATTAAAGAGTATAACGAGAAATTCACTTCCCGAAAATTAAACCCTGAAAAAGGTCATCAATACTTGCCTTTCATTGTTTTAGTGGTAGATGAGTTTGCTGATTTAATTATGACAGCTGGTAAAGAAGTGGAAATGCCAATTGCCCGTTTAGCACAGTTAGCGCGCGCGGTAGGTATTCACTTAATTATTGCAACACAGCGACCTTCGGTTAATATTATCACAGGTACTATTAAAGCAAACTTCCCAGCACGTATCGCATTTAAGGTATCAAGTAAAATAGATAGTCGTACCATTTTAGACGCAGGAGGTGCCGAGCAGTTAATTGGTAAAGGTGATATGCTTGTGTCTTATAATGGAGAAATTACGCGTTTGCAGTGTGCTTTCGTAGACACTCCCGAAGTGGATAGGGTATGTTCATTTATCTCTGAACAAAAAGGATATCCTCAAGCCTTTTTATTGCCTGAATATTCAGATGAAAAGGATATGGATACAAGTGGTGGATTCGATCCAAATGAAAGAGATCCTTTATTTGAAGATGCCGCTAAATTAATTGTAAGTGCTCAACAAGGTTCTACATCATTAATACAAAGAAGAATGAAATTGGGATATAATAGAGCTGGTCGTTTAATGGATCAATTAGAATCGGCTGGTATCGTAGGCCCTAGTCAGGGCAGTAAACCTCGTGAAGTTTTATATAAAACCGATACTGAGTTGTACGACTTCCTGCAAAATTTATAAGCACAATTTTCATAAAAGCATCTTTTTAACATTTCAATCCTAGTTTGATGGCAACAATTAAACTAGGATTGCTTATTTTTGTCATAGCTTAATACCATTTTAATCCACTTAATATACGAATGAGACACTTATTAATATTCTTAGCTATTCTTTCATTTGGTAATGTTCAGGCTCAAAAAGATCCGCAAGCTAAAGCACTTTTGGACCAAATTGGTACAAAAGTGAAGCAGGCGAAGGGCATTTTGGTTAATATTCAATTGATTTCAAAAAATAATAAAGGAAAGGCCCTAGGCTCAAAGTCAATCAACCTTAAGATGAAAGGGGAAAAATATTTGCTTCAACAAGGTACTATGGAGATAGTTTGTGATGGTGCTAATATTTACAATTTTGATGGTAATAGCTCCATATCTAAATCAACAGTAGCCGAGTCGGATCAAACCCTTAGCCCTCAAAAATTATTATCAGGTAACTACGATAAAGACTTCAATTTCAAGCTATTAAGTCAGGATGGGAGCAAGGCTACAATTGAACTTTCGCCAATTGATAAGCGTAAGAATTTTCAAAAGGTAACCCTGGTATTGGACAAGTTAAAATCGGCTCTTTCTAGCGCCTCAATCCTAGACAAAAGCAACAATATTACAGATGTGAAAGTGGTGTCTATCAACTATGGTGCAAGCCTTGAAGACAAGCTTTTTCAGTTTAATAGGGCAAAATACCCAAAAAACGTAGAAATTTTTGATTAGGATTCATCCTTTTCTCCTTATCTTTGCAGCCGAAATAAAAGAAAAAACCGTGGCTAATAGTTAGCCACAAAAAAGAAGATTTACAATGTCTATACTAACAAAAGAAAAGAAAGCAAGCATTTTTGCTGAATTTGGTGGAAAAGCAACGAACACAGGTTCAATCGAAGGACAAATTGCTTTATTAACTCAACGTATTGCGCACATTTCAGGTCACTTGAAAGCAAACCACAAAGACCATTCAACTCAAAGAGGTTTAATGCAATTAGTGGGTCAGCGTAAGCGTTTATTGGTTTATTTACAAAAACATAACCTTACTGGTTACCGCGCACTAATTGAAAAATTAGGCTTAAGAAAATAATTCAAGAACTACTTATAATAGCTGTCCCAACTGTACAACACGGTTGG
>CANCEU010000053.1 GCA_947375185.1 Chitinophagaceae bacterium | reverse complement strand
TCCTATTTTTGCAACCCGATTACAAATTGGGTCCTGGAGCGTTCGTCTAACGGTTAGGACGCCAGGTTTTCATCCTGGTAATACGGGTTCGATTCCCGTACGCTCTACAAAGCCTCTCATGCAAATGAGAGGCTTTTTTGTTTCGAGGCTGTGTCGAAAGCTCGCTTTCGTAAACAGACGAGGAGCAAAAAAGCCAAACGAACACGCAGTGTTTGTTTGAAAGGCTTTGGGCAAGGACCCCATTGGGGAAGACGTACGAGTGAAGCGAGAACGTCAGTCCTGAGGAAGACAATGCGAAGCATTGGCAGTCCCGGCTTTGGGTACGGAGCCCAACAGAGGAAGACGTTCGAGCGAAGTGAGTTGACAGTCCCAAAGATTAAATCATATTCCTATACTTTAAAGGACTTGTTTCAACCTTACTTTTGAAGAAATTATTAAAATGACTTACTTCTGCAAAACCCAACGCATAAGCAATTTCAGAAACATTCCATTGGCTCTGCTTTAGCATTATTTTAGCTTCTTGCAAAATACGTTCAGTAATAATATGAGTAGTTGTTTTTTCAGTTATCTCTTTCACAGCTCTGTTTAAATGATTAACGTGCACATTTAACTGTTTCGCAAAATCTGATGCCGTTTTAAATTCTATTTTACGATGATGCTCGTCAATTGGAAATTGTCTTTCCAGTAGTTCAACAAACAAAGTGACAATTCGATGAGATGCCGATATTTTTTGCGTTTCTATAGTATTTAAATTCACATCCATTTGCATAGCAAAATGAAGTAATTCAAAAACAAGATTTCTTAGTAAGTCATATTTGTGTTGATAATCGGAATCTAAAGCATGAACTATTTTATCATAAATTTTGGATAGCTTTTCATAATCACTGTCTTGTAATTCTATTATTGGCAAACCACCTGGCTGAAAAACAGCATACTGATTTAAATTGCCATATTTATGAAAAAAGCTCTGATTAAATATACAATAAGCTCCTTCCCTGATATTGTCTAAGTGCTCCCATTTGTAAGGTATTTGAGGATTAGAAAAAGACAAGGCTTGTTTTTTCACCTCAACCACTTTATCTGCATAATGCACTTTACTATTCCCCCTTACTAGCATTATTTTATAAAAATCTCTCCTTTTATATGGAATGGGCTGAGGTAAATCCTCCACCAATGGCTCCAATTTGAACACATTAAAATGACCAATTTCATTTTTTATGTTATCTGGAATCCAATCAAATTTCCTTTTATAAAAATCCTCTAATGACTCAACATTACGCATTGTATAAAATTATCAAATTAATTACCATTTTTTCAATTTATTATTAAAGGAATAAGCCAATGAAGCATTCCAGACGAAATTAGGACTTGCTGTAATTTGAGTATTGATAATTTTATTGCCAAGCGCCGAAATAGTTATTGGACAGTTTTTCTTTGAAATGGTCAAGGATGAAGTTATATAATAACCCGACCTTGTGTCCATTTGTAGATAATACAATTGAGGAGTGATTTTAGCATAAAATTCATTTGACAACTTAATACTAGTCATATTCATATTTAAGGTCAAGAAATGCGTGTTTTTTGTGGTACCATAATCAACCCCATGCGAGTATAAGTAATACAAGCCTATACTTGTATTTTTTGTCAATAAATAATTAGGAGAAAATTCTGCAGCAAGGTATCGTTGCACTTGAATAGTACTTGTATTTACTCCATTTGAACTTGACTCGATTGTTTTAAAAGCAAATCCAGGATGCGCTCCTAATGTAATTCTAAACCTATTGTCATTTACCAATTTATAACGCCACCATAGTAAAAATGACCAAGGTTTACCTTCCATTGAAAAACGCATTTCGGGTTCGAAACTTAATTTTTTTCCGCCTGCAGATAAATTAAAAATAACTGCTGGCTTGCCTAATGAAAATGTTGGAATAAAGGAAATGCCATTATTGGTTACACTGACTATGCCCGAAAAATGATACTCGTTTTTAATACTGTCTATTGTTTTTTTTGTAGTATCTGAAAGTTGCGCAATACCCAATTCAAAATTGAACAAACAAATGACCCAAACGATTACATATTTCATAGAAAGTATTTATTACAAAAATATCAACTAAGTACCCTATGCCAAAGTTTAAAACAAACAAGAATTTGCAAAATTCAAACATGATTGTACTTACAAAAATTGCTAATTTATTTGAAAATGATAAATTCCTGATTGTTATTCGTAAATTCAAATGGAATAACCAAGCTAACTTTGGCAAATAAACCGTTTATTATGAAACCTATTTTTGCTATTATTTTTCTTTTTATCAGTAGTACTATTTTTGCTCAAACAAAAAGTGAAAATGAAGTAACAATTTTATCCAAAAGTTTATTTAACTGGGAGGTTAAAAATAACATCGACTCTATTGATAATTTATTACATGAACAATTGCTCGTAGTTAATAGCAAAGGAGAAACGCTTTCAAAATTACAATACTTAGCCACTTTTAAAAGTGGTGCAATGACCCACAATAGTATTGAAATAGAAGAAAGCAAGACAACAATCTTAGACAATACAGCAATAGTAGCGGGAAGAGGTATTTTTAATATTACTGCTAGTGGGAATAATATGATTAGACACTTATCATATATTGAGACCTTTATTAAAACAAAAGTTGGATGGAAATTACTTGCTTTAAAAGCAAGTGTTCTCCCTAATTAATTCCTATATGAAAGACGTAACTAAAGTTGTTGTATTAATTGGAACAGGATCTATTGGACAAGCGATTGCAAGAAGGATAAGTGCTGGAAAACATGTCTTATTAGCCGATATCAAAATAGAAAATGCAAATGCAGCAGCTAAAACATTAAGCGAAGCAGGTTTTGAAGTAAGTACGACTGTTGTAGATGTAGCTTCTAAAGAATCTGTTGATGAATTAACATCAACAGCTGTAAGCATTGGAAAAGTTGTAGGATTAATACATGCCGCAGGCGTTTCTCCCTCGCAAGCAACTCCTGAAACAATTTTAAAGGTTGATTTGTATGGGACAGCATTGGTATTAGAAGCCTTTGGAAATGTTATTGAACAAGGAGGCGCGGGAGTTGTGATTTCATCTCAATCTGGACACAGACTACCTGCACTTTCAATAGAAGAAGACAAAGCATTGGCAATTAACCCAGTTGAAGAAATTTTATCTCTACCATTTCTTCAACTAAACAATATTAAGGATTCATTACACGCCTATCAACTTTCGAAAAGAGGTAACTCATTACGCGTAAGAGCCGAAGCTGTTCGTTGGGGTAAAAGAGGGGCCAGGATAAACGCAATTAGTCCAGGAATTATTATCACCCCTTTAGCAAAAGACGAACTATCAGGCCCAAGAGGTGATAGTTATCGTAAAATGATTAATAATTCGGCCGTAGGTAGGCCCGGAACGCCTGACGAAGTTGGTGTTGTAGCTGCAATGCTAATGGGTCAAGATGGTGCATTTATTACAGGCAGTGATATTCTTATGGATGGTGGTGTTACCGCTTCCTATTTTTATGGAGAAAAATAGTAAAATCCATAAAACATGAAAATGCACTAAGTGTGCCGACATCCCCAGCAAATTCTTCCAAACTCACTCCTATTGAGGCTACAAAGCCTCTCATGCAAATGAGAGGCTTTTTTAATGCGAAGCCGCGAAACAAGCTTGCTTGATTGAGTGGATGAGCGTTAAAAAAGCCAAACGAACACGCAGTGTTTGTTTGAAAGGCTTTGGGTAAGGATCAATGCCGAGGAAGACGGCGAAGCCGACAGTCCCGAAGGTTTTGGGTAAGGAGCCCATTTGGGAAGACGTTCGAGCATCGCGAGAACGTCAGTCCCGAGAATTACGAACTCATATTTTCTAAAATAATAATTGTTTTAGAAAATAATAAAAAACCGACCTAATTTGGTCGGTTTTTTCCTTTTAGTCAATACATACGAAATTAATTCTGACTCAATAATTCAATTAGGGAATTGTTGACATAATAGCTTTCCCTACCCAACTTTTGCTTTTTCAAAAAATCATTCTTCACTAGTTCCTCTAAATATCTAATTGCGGTACTTCTACTTACAGACAAATCACGTTCTATAAATTCAATTTTGGTATAAGGATATTTAAATAAATTATTCAGTAGGTCTTGGCTATATAATTTTGGAAGCTTCGCTTTTATTTCATGTTTATACTTTTGCATTGCTTTATGAATAGCATTAATTAAAAGAACACCCTCTTTTGCAGTATTTTCAACACCATCCAAAATAAATAAAATCCAAGGTTCCCAATTTCCAGTTTCTCTTACTTTTTGCAGCTGTTCATAATATTCGCTTTTCTTACTAATGATATACCTACTTAAGTAAAGTACAGGGATATCTAATAATTTTTTATTCACTAAGTATAAAATATTAATGATACGGCCCGTACGTCCATTGCCATCATAAAATGGGTGAATCGTTTCAAACTGATGATGTATGATGGCCATTTTAATTAAAGGATCTATATCTGCTAACTCATCATTATTTATAAACGCTTCAAGGTTTTGCATTAAACTTTCAATCTCTAATGCATCCTGTGGTGGCATATACACAACTTCCCCAGTATTTTCGTTTAACAATTTTGTCCCCGGGACTTTTCTAAACCCCGCATCGTTTTGTTCAATTACTGATTGTATTTTCAAAATGTGGTTATTAGTAAGTAGCCCACTTGATTGTATCAAATTGAATCCTTGCTTTAAAGCCTCGGCATATAAATGAACCTCTTTCGCTTCTGGGGATGCAAACAAATTTGAGTAAACGCTACTTTGATAAACTTCTGCAAATGTGCTTATAATGTTTTCAATAGCTGAACTTTCCTTAGCTTCTCTTAATGTGAGCGTTTCGAGCAAAATATTTTGATTAGGAATGCTTGTAATTACTCCTTTAAATTCAGCTAGGCGCTGATGTGCTGCTGCTAATTTTCTTAAAACAGTCTTTGTTTCAACTTCAACTTGAAATGGTAGAAAAGGTATCATTTTGATTCATTTAAATCAAATATAAGTCAAAATATGCGCTTTCTGACTTATATTCAAAAAATAGGTGTCAAAAATCATGAAATCTGAATTATATGTAATTAATGAAAATTTTTAAGATTTGGGGTTAAAATTGCCCTGACATCAGCAGCAAATTCATCCAAACTAGCTCCTAGGGAGGCTACAAAGCCTCTCATGCAAATGAGAGGCTTTTTTAATGCGAAGCCGCGAAACAAGCTTGCTTGATTGAGCGGATGAGCGTTAAAAAAGCCAAACAAACACGCAGTGTTTGTTTGAAAGGCTTTGGGTAAGGATCACTGCCGAGGAAGTCGGCGAAGCCGACAGTCCCGAAGGCTTTGGGTTAATCAAATGGCAAGGGAAGACGTTCGAGCAAAGTGAGAACGTCAGTCCCGAAAAGTATTTATACTCCAATCTCAAGTTTACATAATTATTAATATAGTCATTGAAAACCTATTAATAAAATAGTTGCCCTTTTGGACAACTTAAATTAACTTTGAAATTGAATACAAATAAGAAATTTAGAACCGCAGTATTTTATAAAGATTATTTTGAGCAGTTCTTTGTAAAACAAAATAATAGAGTAAAGGAAAAAATAATATGGACAATTAGATTAGTTGAAGATGTTGAAGTTGTTCCTTCTATTTATTTAAAGAGTATATCAGGAACAAATGGTATATATGAAATAAGAATTCAAATAGGATCTGATATTTTTAGGATATTTTGTTTTTTTGACAAAGAGAATATAATTGTGATTGGAAATGGATTTCAAAAGAAAAAACAAAAGACGCCTAAAAAGGAAATTATCAAGGCAATTCAAATAAAATTAAATTATGAAAACGATAAATAATACTATTTCACTAGATCAATTTGTAGAGAACCATTATGGCAAAATTGGAACTAAAAAAAGAGACTCTTTTGAAAAAGGATATGAAAACTTTAAACTTGGTGCCATGCTCCAAGAAGCTAGGCTGAGAAAGGGTTTGACTCAAGAAGCATTGGCTTTGAAATTAGGCACCACAAAGTCTTACATATCAAAAATTGAAAACGATATTAAGGAAATACGCTTATCAAATTTACAGAGATTGGTTGAAATTGGACTTGATGCAAAACTTGAATTAAATATTCATTTTTGACCTACCGAGTAATTCTCGGTAGGTGAGATTTTTTATACAACTACAAATTTACCCCCTTACTGCCCTGATAATTCTTTTAATAATAAATCTTATGATTAAAATGAATAAGGTAATTATCAGCAGAATTGTTAATAGTACCAAAGTGGGATAACTTAAAATAGTAGAAATTAACTTTACCTTTTTTTGTACAATTATTGCACCTTCAATTTCATTTTGATTATAGGCAACAGTATTATCATATTTATAGGTTAACAACTTTGATAGCATGCCAGATTTTACAGCCACTTCTAAACTAAAAAGTTGAAAAAGATAATAAACAACAATTTTTTAAACCATACAAGGAATTGACTAAATCTATTAGTAAAATTATCATAGAGTGTAGTCCAAAATACAAATACCCAAACTCACTTTCATCTACAATTATTGAAATTGCCCATCTACAAAATTTTTTCATGAATAATTTACCATCATTAACCGACTTCGCAAATTCAAAAGATGAATCAGGAATTATAAATTATTTAGAAGATCTAGTTTTTAACTGCATCCCATAATAATGATCTCATTTTCAATGACTTAATAGATGCCGCAACTGCTTCCTCCCATTTTAATGCATCATTGCCACACAATTCTTGCACCATCTCCATGGCCAATAAACTATGGTGGCCTCCATCTACTTCAATATGTCTTTCGATATAATATTTAAAGATAGATACCCTTTCTGGATGCTCTGCATATATTTTATTTAATAATTGCGAAAACATATCAGGAATTAAATCCTCTCTTCCAAAAGTAAATACAGCAGCCTTTACATGCAAAGGTGCATTAATGGCAATATCAAAAGTGAACGCCAGGAACGATTTTATATTTTGAGGAATTTGAACCGATTCAATTGCAGTAAATATATTTTGACCATCAATCAAGGCTTTTATTAAAGCTTCAATTGCTTTTGTTGAAGCGCCCATCTGCTCCATGGCTTGTTTATATAATTCAAAATGACTAATTCTGTTTCCTTGCTCATCTACATCCGACTCTTCGCCTGTTACTATTTCATTAATTAAATATCTGGTATTAGCCGATCCAACCGGCAACCATGGTAATGAAACAGATGTTAATCCAATTTGCAAGGATTTTAATAAACTCATAAAATCCCAAACCGCGAATACATGATAGCTTGCAAATTTTTGAAGACCTTGCAAATCATTTATTTGACTGTATACTTTATGGGATAATAACTGCTCACGCGCTGGCTGTATTGCCAACTTTAATTTTGATATATTCGCACTCATATAAATTTGTTTGAACAAAAAATGAATATCTATTGTTTGTAATGTTGCAAAGAAAAACAGAAATTCAAAGCAAAAAAAGCTAGAATGTAAAATGAATAATAATATTCCAAATATCATAAACCAAGATGGTGTGGCATTGTATTATGCACAAGCGATTCCTGCTGAACAATTAAGCCATTATTACATTGAACTATTCAACAAAATTGCTTGGAAGAACGAAGTGGTAATGATGTTTGGGAAAGAGATTATCACCAAAAGAAAAGTAGCATTTTACAGCGACCCAAAAATTTCCTACACTTATTCAGGAAAATTAAAAATAGGCTTATCCTGGTCCAAAGAACTTATTGAAATTAAGCAACTCGTAGAATCCTTAACGAAAGTAAAGTACAATGCCTGCTTATTAAATTTATACCATACTGGGGAAGAAAGTATGGGTTGGCATAGTGACAATGAAAAAGAAATTAAAGTAGAAAGCTCCATTGCATCCTTAAGTTTGGGTGCTGAAAGAAAGTTCTCTTTTAAACATAAAATCACCAAAGAAACTATTTCAGTATTACTTGAAAATGGATCCTTGTTGGAAATGAAAGGCATAATTCAGCAACATTGGTGGCATGCATTGCCAAAGTCAAAAAGAGTGATAGCACCAAGAATAAATCTAACATTTAGACAAATGATATTTAAATAACGGCAATTGAAAAATAAAAAAAATAAAATTGTTAAGAAAGGAGACCTTCCTTCAAAAATTTGCCTTTATTGCAATCGTCCTTTCACATGGAGAAAAAAATGGGAACGAGATTGGGATCAAGTCAAATATTGCAGTGATGCCTGCAAAAAGGCTACAAAATAGTTGTAATAAATTTTTAGCGTTTACTGATTTTATTCATAGAGATAGTTTTTTGCCTTGAGCATTTAAATCTCTTAATGTCATCGCTACGTTTTACTAAATGTTTTTGACTCACGCCACTATTAACACGCTTTCGCCATAAATTAAAACTATTACGCTTTAATTCCTTACGCATTAATTTTATCGTATCCGCTTCGGACAATCCAAACTGAATGGCAATTGCTTCAAATGGAGTACGATCCTCCCAAGCCATCTCAATGACTCTATCTATATCTATTCTTTCCATTCAATCGGAATTACAATTTCATTTTTTCTACCCATAAATTGATAAGGTGCATTATAACCTAAGAAATTATAGTCACCAGCTACCTTGATATTTCTTTTAGCTAAAATTTGTAATAATTCATTTTTATACGATTCAATCTTTTCATCATTTGCATAACCACCAAAGCTAATAACTGCACAATACTGAGCCTTTGATTGATGTATATGAATACTAGCATCTTTAGGTTTTGGCAAACTACTTTGATTGTATTTTTCGGGCATCACAAAGCTCATTTCGGAGCCCTTTTCAGACATATTCATTCTAACTGGAGCTGTCATAGAAATACCCTTATTTTCTTCATTACCACCAAAAATATATCGGGCTAATTTTCTAAAGCCATTATTGGCTACACCTTTATAATTAGTTGCGTCGGAATACACCGTGGCCATTGTCGCTTCGGGGTAAAAGCGTATTTCGAGTACCTTGTCTTTTAGGACTACCCTATACTTTTGTTTCTCTGTTTTTATGGCATTCACTGCTATAAAAGATTGAAAAATAAAATAAATACCAATAAGTGCTAGACTAATATACAAGGTTTTCATAATTCCTTTTAGTATATAACAACAGGAAAAGAGATTAGTTTAAAATTTCCCTATTGTTATGTAAAACATTTATCTAGCGACTAACCCACCATCCATAACTAAATCTGAACCGGTCATAAATGATGACTCATCAGAAGCTAAAAACAAGGCGCCTGTCGCAATTTCCATCGGATCTGCGACCCTACCTTGAGGAGAAGTTTGTTTAATGGTATCTTCCATGCCGGTTGCTTTTAATAAATCCTCGGTCATCGGAGTTAGCACAAATCCTGGACAAATGGTATTAACCCTTATTTTATCCTTTGCTAACGTCACAGCTAAATCCTTACTAAATAAAACTAAACCTCCTTTTGACGAGGAATAGGCAGCTCCATTTCCTCCAATAATACCTGCGATTGAAGCTACATTAATAATAGAACCACCTCCATTTAATCGCATATAGGGGATACATTTTTTACAGCCAATAAATGGCCCGGTTAAATTAATTGAAAGGACTTTACCCCACAATTCAATACTTGTATTTTCACAACTTACAAACCCAGGATACACCCCTGCATTATTGACCAAAATATCAATTTTCCCAAATAACGACATTGCCTTATCTGCAACTTTTTCCCAATCTGATTCACTAGTTACATTATGCTTCATGTATTCAACTTCTAAACCTTCTGCTTTAGCTGCAACTACCCAACTTTTCAACTTCTCTTCATTTGAATCCGTTGCCAACACTTTAGCACCCTCTTTTGCAAATAATTTTGCCTCAGCCGCCCCCATGCCTCCAGCAGCACCAGTAATAATTGCAACTTTGTCAGATAAACGTTTCATGTCATTAATTTAGTACAAGGTAATTACCATTCAATTATAAAAGAATGACCATTATCATAGTACAAGCTAATGCCGAAATAGCAAGAAATGAATGTAAATATTATTTACAATTTGCCGCAATGTATTGATCTACATTAGGATATTTTTTTTGTTTTGCTGTTTGCAAGTACGCGCATGCTTGATCTTTTTTACCCGTACTTATAAAACACATAGCAACATAAAATTCAGATTTTCCAGTGTTAGCAGCTGAAAAATGACTCGCCTTTTCAAAATAAGGAATTGCTTTTTCAAACTGTTTTGCAGAATAATAACAAATCCCAACATTCTCGTAATTGGTATAATTATTAGGATCCACTTCGGAAGCTTTTAAATAAAATTGTGCAGCTGTAGCGTATTGACCTTTTTGAAAAGCTTGCACTCCTTTGGTTAAATAGTCATTAGCAGCAGGAGCAACTGGTGCTCCTGCATTTGCAAATAACCCTCTTATTTTTGCAAAAGTAGAAGCGTCATTTGGAAATAATTTTGAGGTACTATCTAATAATTTCAAAGACAATTTATCATTAGGTCCAATTAATTCAAACCTTCCTAATAAATATTGATTCCAACCTTCCGGTTCGTTTCTATATTTCACATAAGTTGCAAAAGCTTTATTAATTTCAGCAGTATCTTTTTTACGAGCAGCTGCAAAAATTACATTTTTATAATAACTGGTAGCCCTTGGCCAATTGTAAAATGCGCGCTTCGAATAAAAACTGACACTATCAAAATTTTCCTTTGATGCAAATACAGCCGTTTTAATAAAATCAGTATAATATAAATATGGATTGTCTTGTTCACATTCCCTTAGCAATCTAAGGGATTCATCATACATTTTATCTCGGTAATAATACCTTGCCACCAATGCCTTGATAGGCAATGTAGAAGTAGATAAATTAGGGAAGTGAGGGAATGCATTTTTTACATCATCTAAAGCCATTTTAGGATCTGCATCAATTTCACCCATGACAAATTTTTGCACTTTTAGAGATTGATAAACTTGATAATTTATCATAATTGAAGGGGTGATTATGAAGAATCCAATCACTATAAATAGAATCGAAATATTAATCTTGTTTTTTCCTGCTTCATCTTTTTTATGTAAAAAAGGGAAAGGTGCAAATACCAATGCAGCAGAAATAGCTAACATGGTTTGCATGGAGGTACGCTCTGTCGGAAAATTTAAAAACGCATCTACAAAATAACATGTTATGGCCATGAATGAAATGGTGGCAATCAAATGATATTGCTTTAAATTTTTATTTTTCCAAATTTGAATCGTAAATAGAAGTACTAATAAAAATAAGCCCAAATACAAAAAGCCACCAATAAATCCCAAATCAGCAAATGTTTCTAAGAAATCATTGTGTGAGTGATAAGGTACAAATAAATCATTCGTATACTCTTTCTCATATGGTATTGAGGCCAATTTCCAGTTACCATACCCATCTCCAATCAACGGATGTTTTTTGAAATAATCAACGGCAGCATGCCATAAATGTAAACGATCACTTCCCTTTGCAACAGTGATGTCGGCCACCCTTTTAGAGACTGTACCATAATCTCCCTGTCCTCCTTGCAATTGTACTGCATTTTCCAAAACAATGTTTGTTGTAAAAAAAGCAATAATAACAGGAATAATAAAAAATGAAAGTTGCTTAATAATTGATTTAGCACTAGTATTCTTTTTGTATATGATGGTAGTTAATAAAAATATCAAAAGAATTAAAAATAAGCCTACAAAAGTAGATCTAGTATTTAAAATAAATAAAGCAAATACTCCAAAAAATAGACTAACCACTCCAATCATTTTACCTATGATTTTGCTTCTTAAAATATAATAAATAGCAAATGGGAATTTTATAAGTAGACTTGCGGCCATTACATTCTTATTACCGTTATTCCCCATTAAACTCAAAACCAAATTGTCTAATGGTATATCTCCAACTTTTTCCGCAAAACCAATGATTACTTTAATTGCATCTACAAACAAAACGACTACAATAAATAGTGCAATATTTTTAAAAATAGACTCAATATCTTCCTTGTACAAAAGGATAGAAAGGTTCATGAAAATTAAAAAAGTACTAACCAAACGAGCTAAACATACTAAAGCCTCTGTTCCATTAATAGCATAAAAATAGGAGCCTAGTGCCCATAATAAAAATGCAGTATAAACAATTGCAAATGGTATTTTGAATACCCCCGCAATGGCCTGTTTATAATTTTTATAATTTATTGCTATAAATAATAAAGCAGCAACATCAATAATGCTAGTGTATAACCACTGCGCCCCCATTACATCCGCACCGTCCAAATC
>CANCEU010000052.1 GCA_947375185.1 Chitinophagaceae bacterium | reverse complement strand
CTACAGACATCAAGAATGGTTGATCGATAGGACGTGGAGGCAATGGAATGTAGCTATCTACAGCATCCATTAACTCAGTCACTTTATCTACCCATTGTTGCTCACCAGCTAAAGCGCCAGTTGCAGAACCACGGATGATTGGAGTGTTGTCACCATCGAAACCGTAAGATGATAATAAATCACGGATTTCCATTTCAACTAAGTCTAACAATTCAGGATCGTCAACTAAGTCTACTTTGTTCATGAATACAACGATTTGAGGTACACCTACCTGACGTGCAAGTAAGATGTGCTCTTTAGTTTGTGGCATAGGACCATCTGTAGCAGCAACTACTAAGATAGCACCGTCCATTTGAGCAGCACCTGTGATCATGTTCTTCACATAGTCGGCGTGACCTGGACAGTCAACGTGCGCATAGTGACGAGTATCAGTTTGGTATTCTACGTGTGCAGTATTGATAGTGATACCACGCTCTTTTTCCTCTGGCGCACCATCAATTTCATCGTAGTTTTTCTTAGCAGCTAAACCTCTTTTAGACAATACGTCTGTGATGGCAGCTGTCAATGTTGTTTTACCATGGTCAACGTGGCCAATGGTACCAACGTTTACGTGAGGTTTCTCCCTCTTAAAGGTCTCTTTAGACATCTTTATTTGTTTTTGTTTTTTTTATAATCGCTGTCAATAGACCACCGAGTCCATCGACCATAGCTTTAGTTTTTTCAACCCTTTGAGCCGTTGATGAGAATTGAACTCACGACCTCTTCCTTACCAAGGAAGTGCTCTACCACTGAGCCACAACGGCAATTAACTCCACCGGCTTCCTTCTCTTTAATCCTACTCATCAACTTAACTGGAGCGGGAGACGAGGCTCGAACTCGCCACCTATAGCTTGGAAGGCTATCGCTCTACCAAATGAGCTACTCCCGCATTGATTCATCTCAAAAGAACTCAATTTTATGTCCCCCATCCCATTTGCACTATCCAATGAAGTACAAATATAACATAAAATTTGTGGGCAGAGTAGGGTTCGAACCTACGTACTCGTGAGAGAACAGATTTACAGTCTGTCGCCTTTAACCACTCGGCCATCTGCCCAATAAAATGAGCCGGAAATGGGACTCGAACCCGCGACCTGCTGATTACAAATCAGCTGCTCTACCAACTGAGCTATTCCGGCTTATCATACATCCACTAAAGAACACTCCCAAATTTTGGGATGGCAAAGGTAATGGAATTCTTTATTTATCAAAATTTTAGGGGATTTTTTTCTCTTATTTTTTAAAAAATTATTGTTTTGAAAACAAAAAAGCCCCAAATGGGGCCTTTTTTAAATAAAATCAAACCAATATTATACGTTTATGCTGCTAATTTTTCTTTTTTCTTCTTCAACTGATTGGTAATTGCTTCCATTGCTTTCTCAAATGATTCCTCGAATGACTTGGAAGTTGCCTTCACAAAACAATCCTGTTTCGGAATATGTACATTTATTTCAACAACCTTATCTTTTATAGCATGTACCAAATTATCTAATTTTAAAAACACTTCCACTTTGGTAATTCGATCATGGAATGTTTCCAATTTTTGAACCTTTTTCTCTACCATTTCCAATAGTTTTTCGTCCGCATCAAAATGCACTGTTTGAATGTTAATGTTCATAATTAATTTTTTTAAAATAATAAACTAATGAAAGAACTGATCAGGGGCTATTCCTTAACTCCTGCACCATTAAGTTACGACATTCATCAGAAAATAAAAACAATTATTTTGTTTTAAGAAAATTTTATGAATTGAAATGACGACGGTCATTTGAACGCAAAAAATAAACTGATAATGATTAGGCCTTTGGGTGTGCTTTTGCGAACACTTCTTTTAACTTCTCAATTGTGTTATGTGTGTATACCTGCGTAGCAGCAAGGCTTGCATGACCCAATAATTCCTTAACAGCATTTAAATCTGCTCCGTTATTCATTAAATGAGTAGCGAAACTATGCCTTAAAATGTGTGGGCTTTTCTTTTGTATTGTAGTCACTTGTGACAGGTAAAATTTCACAAAACTATATACAGCTCTTGGCTGCAGGGCCTTCCCTTTTTCTGTAACGAATATATAGGGATTCCCAGCCGCTTCAATTGGTTTTTGATCAATGTATTTTTTTAACTCGGCAGCTAATACTGGACTAATTGGAATCATTCTTTCTTTATTGCCTTTACCTAATACTTTAATAATTCTTTTAGAGATATCTAATTGATTTTCTTTGCAATTGATTAACTCGCTTAAACGCATACCAGTTGCATAAAAAAGATGTATCACCATTTTTTCAGTAAAGCCCTTCCACCCTTCTGCAAATTCCAAATTGGTAAACAATTGTTCCATATCATTTTCGGCAACAAATGCGGGTAACCTTTTACTTATTTTAGGACTTATTACCGTCTCCATTGGACTCTTAATTAACTGCCCTTGTTGGATTTGATATTTGAAAAAAGATTTTAAAGAAGATATTTTACGATTCAGCGTTTTACCTGTTATCTCTTCCTCTTTCATACCGGCTAACCAGGATCTAACCATTGTACCAGTTATTTGTGTAAATGGAATTCCTTCATACTGTGTTTCTACAAAATCAAAAAACTGAATAAGATCATTGGAATAAGCTGTGATGGTATGCAAAGAATACCGCTTTTCAAATTGCAGGTATGCTAAAAATGCATTCAAAGGTATATAACGGGTTTGCGATATCATTGCGATACTAAAGGTAAAACAAAGCCCCGACAAACGAAGCGCAGAAAAAAAAGGAAATAAAAAAAGACCCAACCAAGGTTGAGTCTTAAATATGTTTAAGCGAAGATATTAAATTATCCTTCGATTTTTCCGCTGAAAATCTGTTGCTTGTAAATCGCTTTCAATACTTGGAAACGACGTTTTACAGATGGCTTTACAAATGCTTGACGAGCACGTAAGTTCACTAAAGTCTTACTTTTTTCGAATTTCTTCTTGTACTTTTTAAGCGCTTTGTCGATGTTTTCGCAGTCTTTTGAATCTATAATTAACATAATATATACCTCCTCAGGCGTTTTTTTAATTGGATGGCAAAGATAGGTATTTGTTTTATTTTACCAAATTTCTGCCCAGTTTTATATTTATTCTTTTAAATACCAGTTTGAATGTCCTTTCCTTTTAAGGCTCCAGATATAGCCTGATCCATGGCACGTTCAGCAAATGGACGAGTTACATCATTCAATTCCTCGGTTTTGGATTGAATTAAGTTCTTGTCTTTCATAGTAATTGCAAGTTGTAAGGCTTGCATAGCATTTGCCGATGCCGTTAATTCTTCCTTGGTTAATATACCCGCATTTTTAGTCAAAAACTTCTCAGTTACTGACAACATTTGCTCTGCCTCAGTGCTAGCCTCTACCAATGCCCTTGTAGCAATATCTTCCTTTGCATGTGTAATACTATCCATTAATCTTTGCTCTACTTCCTCGTCCGTTAACCCATATTGAGGTTTAATGTCAATACTTTGAGATACGCCACTTCTTAATTCTTTTGCACTTACTTGTAAAATGCCATCTGCATTAATTAAGAAACTTACATCCACTTTAGGAAGCCCTGCTGGCATCGCTGGAATACCTGTCAAAGTAAATTCTCCTAGCTTACGATTGTCCTTTACTAAATCACGCTCTCCTTGATATACTGCAATTTGAATGCCCGATTGAGCATCTTTTTGGGTGGTATATTGTCTTCCTGCCTTAGTTGGAATTTTAGAATTTCTTGGCAATAAAACATCCATCAACCCTCCCATTGTTTCAATACCTAAACTCAAAGGAGTAATATCCAATAACAACATCGATTGATTATTTCCAGCTAATATATCTGCTTGCACTGCTGCACCTAAAGCAACCACTTCATCAGGATTTACTGAATCATTTACTTCTTGATTAAAGAAAGCACCTACCGTTTGTTTTACCAACGGCACTCTTGTACTTCCACCAACCATTAACACCGTATTAATATCCGAAACCTGCAAACCCGCGTCCTTCATAGCATTCACGCAACAATCCATGGTGCGATTAATGATAGGCTGAACTAAATTTTCGAAAACATCCTTAGTGATTGAAATTTTTTCTCCGGCAAATTCAGTCTCAAATATTTCATTATTTGATAAATGTATTTTTGCTTTTTCAGCAGCTAGTCTTAACTGTTGTTTCAATTCATTATGCTGATCTAAATTATCAATAGACCATTGCTTCATCCAATATTCAATGATTGCACGATCTAAATCATCACCCCCTAAATAAGTGTCCCCATTGGTACTAAGCACTTCAAATATACCGTTGGCAATTCTTAAAATTGAAATATCAAAAGTACCTCCTCCTAAATCGTAAACAGCAATTGTTTTTTCTTCAGTTGGATTTAAACCTAATCCGTATGCAAGGCTTGCTGCCGTTGGCTCATTGATAATTCTTAAAACATCTAAACCTGCTAATTTTCCTGCATCTCGTGTTGCTTGTCTTTGCGCATCATTAAAATATGCAGGCACAGTAATCACAGCTTTTGTCACGGGCGTTTTTAAAATATGTTCAGCGCGTTTCTTTAATTCTTCTAAGATAAATGAGCTCAATTCAATAGGAGAATAAAATTTATTTCCCACCTGCACTTTTACTAAACTATCTGTATTATCATCAATTACTTTATACGCAAAAAAGTCTTGATGGGTTTGAATATCCTTATAACTTTTTCCCATTAAACGCTTCGCACTAAAAATAGTGTTTTTGGGATCTGATTCTAAATATGGTTTCGCGCGCTCTCCTACTTCCACATTTCCATATTCATCAAAATGTACAACACTTGGGACAATACTACTGCCATCAAACTCCCTTAATGCTGTGGGTTGTTTTGTATCAGGATGAATAATTGCCACCAAACTATTGGTGGTTCCTAAATCAATCCCTACAATCATTTCAGCTTGTTGTAAACTACCTGTTGCAATATTAATACCAATCTTAGCCATTCAAAAAATTTTACAAATGTACATGCCCCCCTATCATTAGAGGTTGCGAATTAAGGAATGATTTATTTACGCGTTGAAACCAAAACAGTTTTAGAAAAAGTATCGTGCAATGGCTGCTCGTTCCAAGCCATTCCAAACATCGTAACTAAAGAAGTGCGCAGGGTTGCACGAATTAAAAATTGAAAAATATTAGGGCGTTTCCCGTTTGTTGAAATTACCTTGGTTTTGGTCAACATTTTAGCAATAGTTTGACAAAATAATAACTCAAAAACAAAAGTATAAGCCCATGTAGTTGCAAAGAAAAAATAGCCGAATCTGAAGGGTTTATAATGCCAATACATCACATAAAAGTTATACCATTCGTATATTATGTAGCTAAGTATGCATATAAAAATGGTATCTAAAAAAAAATGCATTATTCTAGTTCCTTCACCAATTGTGGGAGTTGTTGGGTTCATGATGCAAAAATATTGCTTTTTAGTAGTTAAATTTGCCGAAATCATTACAATATGACATTAGTACAAGAACTACGCTGGAGAGGTATGATTCAAGATATTATGCCAGGCACTGAAGAATTGTTTGAAAAAGAGATGGTATCTGGATATATCGGCTTTGACCCTACTTCGGATAGTTTGCATATTGGAAGCCTAGTTCCAATTTTGTTATTGGTTCATTTACAAAAGGCAGGACATAAACCATTTGCATTGGTAGGTGGCGCAACTGGTATGGTGGGTGATCCTAGTGGAAAAAGTGAAGAAAGAAATTTATTAAGTGAAGATACCTTAGCATTTAATATTGCAGGTGTAAAAAAACAATTATCTCAGTTTTTAGATTTTAATAGTGGTGCAAAAAATGCTGCAGAGTTAGTCAATAATTACGATTGGTTTAAAGATTTTAGTTTTTTACATTTTATTAGAGATGTAGGTAAACATATTACCGTAAACTACATGATGGCCAAGGATAGTGTGAAAAAAAGAATCGAGGGCGACACTGGAATGAGCTTTACTGAATTCACTTACCAATTAGTACAGGGCTATGATTTTTATTGGTTACATCAAAATAAAAATTGTAAACTTCAAATGGGTGGCAGTGACCAATGGGGCAATATCACAACAGGTACTGAATTAATTCGTCGTAAAACAGGAGGCGAAGCATTTGCATTCACTTGTCCATTAATTACGAAAGCAGATGGCGGAAAGTTTGGCAAGACTGAAAAAGGAAATGTATGGTTAGATGCAAAGAAAACTTCTCCTTATCAATTTTACCAATTCTGGTTAAATGCAAGTGATGAAGATGCAACAAAATGGATTAAAATATTCACCCTACTTGAACCAACATCAATTGATGCATTGATCGCAGAACATACAACGGCTCCCCAATTAAGAACTTTACAAAAAGCATTAGCAGCAGAGCTTACGAAATTTGTACATAGTGAGGAAGATTTAAATTTTGCGATTCGTGCTACAGAAATTTTATTTGGTAACGCAACCACCGAGGTATTACAATCTTTAAACGAGGAACAATTATTACAAGTTATGGAAGGTGTACCAACCGTAAATGTATCCTATGCTCAATTAGAGGAAGGCTATGACTTAATAAGTTTACTTGCAGATACTCAAGTATTCCCAAGCAAAGGAGAAGCACGCAAAATGTGGCAGGCTGGCGGCTTAAGTATCAACAAAGAAAAAATCAATACCGAATTCACAACAGCAACTACTGAACAATTATTACAAGGGAAATACATGCTGTTACAAAAAGGTAAAAAGAATTATTATTTAGTAGTTGCAAATTAATTAGCAACTTATAACATCCCATAAAAAATGCCTCCTAATTCACTAGGAGGCATTTTTTATTATAAATTAATTTCGATTTTTTTAATTAGTCCTATTTAATTGCCTCCCACATTTGTGCTGCAACAAAAGCATTTCCTTTAGCATTTAAATGCACTCTATCTGTTGTTAAAATTCCTGACTCTTCATTTTTTGGATTATTAGCAAGGCTATACTCATGGAATGTTTTTCTTAAATCAATAAGTCCTAATTTATTATCAGCAGCAAAATTTCGGATCCAGTTACTATACATATTCAAATCACCATCTTGTGAATTTGAATAATCATTTCTTTCCCCAATCGCAGCAGGAGTAGTAACAATTACTTGTATCCCTTTTGCTTGAAGCTTTTTAACTACCCCTTCATAAAATTTACCAAACTTATCATAATCGGTTCCAGTTCCATGACTTGCTTTATGCCAAACATCATTCACACCTACCCAAATTACAACTACATCAGGATTTTGATCCAATACATCATTTTCCATGCGCAAATACAAATCATAAATTTTATTGCCTCCGATACCTGCTCCTATAATATCATATTTATCTGCTAAGCCTTTGTTGATAATATCCTGCTTTATTAAATCGATATATCCACCCTTATTTACCCCCATTTGGGTAATTGAGTCTCCAAAAAATACTACTTTTTTCTTTTTATCCCCTTTAAAAGAAAGCAAGAATAAACAGCCTACAAAAGAGGCTAATAACAATAATTTACCCGTCATAATTGGCATCGTTTAAGTTTTGAAATAGAATTCGCAATATAAGTTAGCACAAAATGATAATAATGTTCAAAAATGAGATAAAAATTTGGAAAATTTTGTGCTGACCCCTATTTTTGCACTCCATTCAAAGAATGGCATAGGGATTGCCTGATGGTGTAACGGTAGCACAACTGTTTTTGGTGCAGTTTGTCTTGGTTCGAATCCAGGTCAGGCAACCAAAGAAAAGCCTCAACGAAAGTTGGGGCTTTTTTAATGCTATAAAGTGAAAGAAAACGAAGGAGCCGAGCGAAGCGAGCACAATACGAAGGAAAGACAAATGCGAGCTAGCTCGTAATTTGGATTGACTGAGTATTGTGGAAATTGTGAAACAATTTGCGACTGCGTTTTATTCAATTAAAAGGCATTGCATCCGACACTCCTATTTCGTAGAGGTCTTTTTATGTTGGGATTTTCCAATTAAAAGGATCAGCGACCGCAGGGAGCTAATCCGTTTTTATGTTGGGATTTTCCAATTAAAAGGATCAGCAACCGCAGGGAGCTAATCCTTTTTTATGTTGGGATTTTCCAATTAAAAGGAAGGCCGATCAACGCGAGGACAATCCATAAAATCTTCCTATTTTAGGACTATGAAACATATCATTTCATTAATTCTTTTATTTTCCGTTGCAACAACCAGTTGGGCTAAAGATTATGAAGACTCGCTACCCGTTTCACAGATAGCCCAAATTAAGGAACATATTCAATTCATTCAGCACAATCCAGATTCAATAAACGCATTGAACTATTTATATTTTTATAGAATTGACCTCCCATTGAATAAATTAGATGAACTCTACTCAAAAATGAGTGAGCGACTAAAAAACACTAATAAGGGTAAAGCATTAAAGACGATATTCAATGGAGACATACTATCATAAAGAAAATGAGTGATTACACGCTATTAGACGTCACTGATAAGAAAGTACAGTTATCGGAATTATTAAAATCAAAAAAATATACCCTTATTGATTTTCGGGGTAGTTGGTGCATTCGATATAGAAATGTTGCCCCAAATCTAATTGAGCTGAAGAAAAAGATTCAACTTATGATTTCGAAATAATTAGTATTAGTGAAGATTTAAGTAGTGGGAGTTTACACCGCAAACTATTTTCCAAAGTATAATTTAAAGAACGAGTTGAAATCCCTATACCCCCATGGCTAAATACTGCTCCGAAGTCATTACAGAAATCTTTGCTTTTTTAAAATCTTTTAAATCTCTAGTTATTAGTGTTGGAATATTATGCTCTAGTGCAGTATAATATTGAATTGCATCTTCAAAATCATCAAAATCAGAAGCTAAAGCCAATTGAATGATTTTATCATCAAGAGGTAATATTTTTATTAAAGATTTCAGCTTTAATAAAAGTTTAATCGCATTCTCCTTGCTACTCTTCTTAGTGATTATGTAATGTAAATTTGCAAAATTTAATGATGAAGTATAAATACATATTTTATTTTTGTCGCTCTTGGAAAAAATTTGTTGCGCATATTTATAGAAAGGTTGACGCTCTTCAATTAAATCTAAAATAATATTAGAATCTAGAAATAATTTGTCCATTATTTATATTTTTCTATTAAGTAATCAACATAATCTTTTTTGTCTTTTATAGGATCACTTGGCGGAATAACTCCTGTTAAACTTTTGACTAAGGGTGTAATTTCTTCCTCAACCATTGATTCATTAGCAATCGTGTTAAAATAATTTTCAATAAGTTTCGACAAACTTGTACCTCTTTCTTTCGCATAATGCTTGGCTTTCTCTATTACCTGTTCGTTTAGTTTTATCGTAAGTTTTGTATCCATAAATTTATATTATACGTACAAAATTAACAATTTTATACGTATTGATTAATAATAATTAAATTTACCTATCAATCAAGTAGTTATATAAGTATTTTTACAGTCAGTTTAATCCCACCCCCATGCCACGCATCCATAAACTAGACGGCCTCCGAGGACTCTTTGCCCTATTTGTGGTATTGTTTCATTTTAATAGCAACAACGCACCAGCTGCACTGGTAAATAATTTCTTTGTCCGCGAATCTTATATATTCGTAGACTTCTTTTTTATACTTAGCGGATATGTCATAAGCTTTACCTACCATGACAAAATAAATTCAAGAAAAACTTTCCTGCAATTTTTATTAAAAAGATTCATTCGACTGTATCCTTTACTATTGTTCTCAACATGCATGTATTGGTATTTTGTACACCCCCATTTTGACAAACAAAATATACTACTTGCCTTAGACACTTTATTGCTTACCAATTCCACACCTATTTTAGGATCAGAAATTGGCATGAACTATCCGTCTTGGTCAATTTCAAGCGAGATGATCTCCTACTTTGTTTTTGGACTATCCTCATTAATTGCAATTCAAAAAAGAAAAACTATTTTAATAGGCGTTGTCACTATGTCCTGTTTTGGTTTACTGGCATATCAACAAAATTATTTTCAAACGGGTGCTTTTGGATTTTTAAGAGGATTGGCTTGCTTTAATCTTGGCTATTTAATTTACAATTTAGCAAGCAAAAAATTACGACTACCTAATTACTTGGAATGGCTTATGATATTGGGTATGGGATGGCTTATGTATTATCACTACAATGCAGTTAAACAGCAAACAGCTTCGGTATTATGGATTCAATTTATGATACCTATTTATTTTGCGATATCCATTTTAGTGTTGATCAAAACAGATGGCATGCTTAGCAAAGTCCTTCAAACCAAACCATTTTTATTTTTAGGTAAAATATCTTTTTCCGTTTACTTAAACCAAGCTTTTATTATTGGCTATTGCATTCCAAAATTATTTAGATGGATACAATTTACGAATGGCGACTACAAGAAAACATTGTCCGTAATGCTTGTGCTCATTATTTTAGTTGTCTATTCTTGGGGTACACAATATATTATCGAGTCCAAATTAGGGAAGAAATTAGCAGCTACCATAAAAAACTAATGCTCCCCTCTATCCATCGGAACTACTAAAACCGGCACCGTAGCATGCCTAATAATATACTCGGCTGTACTTCCCATAACGGTATGCGAAAGCCCAGTACGTCCATGTGTACCTACAACAATATAAGATGCATTTACCTCATTCGCTTTTTCAATAACATCAAACTTCGGATTTCCTACTTCAACCAATAAATCGATATCCATATCAGCATGTTTTGATTTTATTTTTTTCAACTCATTTAAAGCATGCTCTTTTTGGGTGTTGTAAATTTCATCCCACTGATTAGGAATAAGTGCCATTTGTGATTGTAAATAATCAATATAAATTGGAATGATACTTGCAACAATAACTGAACTATTCATATTTTTTGCAAACTCAATTCCTTTATTGATTATTATAGTTGATTGTTCACTTAAATCAACTGCTATAAATACTTTGTTTTTCATAATGCAACTTTTTATAAAGTTCGTATGAATTTAAAAGCTCAAAAATGATTTTTATTAGTGTTATAAAGAAATTAAAATGAGCCAAATCATTTTGTTTAGGCATTTGCCAACATATCAATGCATTGTTGCAGGGCAGTTTCCCAATGAGGAATCTGAATTCCTAAATCAATTTCTATTTTTCGAGTATCCAATACAGAATACATTGGACGTTTAGCTGGGGTTGGGAATTGATCCGATGTAATAGATGTTAAATTACAATCAAGCCCTGCTATAGCTTTAATTTTTAATGCAAAGTCAAACCAAGTAGTTTCACCTGTATTTGCATAATGATAAATTCCTTTTAATTCCTGCCCTTTATTGATCGCCTCTAACATTTTAATAGAAGCCAATGCTAAATCCTTTGCATAAGTAGGTCGCCCTTTTTGGTCTCCTACTATATTTAATGCATCCCGCTCTTTCATTAAACGCATCATGGTTTTTACAAAATTATTTCCATGACTACTAAACACCCATGAAGTTCTAATAACGATAGTTGAAGGATTTTCAGCCAATGCCATTTGCTCTCCATCTGCTTTTGTTTTACCATAATAATTAACTGGCGCTAATTGTGTTTCAGGCAAATAAGGACTTGTCGCATTCCCATTAAAAACATAATCAGTTGAATAGGTAATAAATGGAATATTTTTTTGCAAGGCAATGCGCGCTAATTCAGCAACCGCTTCGGCATTAATAGTATGCGCTAATTCAGTTTCTGTTTCAGCCTTATCAACAGCTGTATATGCTGCAGTATTAATGATGGCATCAGGCGCAAATAATGCTATAATTCCTTTTAATTCAGCAGGATTAGACAAATCCATGGCATTTCTATCCACAAATACAAATTCAAACTTAGGAAAGTCCACAGCAGCTTGCGCTAATTCCCAGCCGAGTTGACCATTCGCTCCAGTTACTAATATTTTATGAATAGCCATGTGCTGAATTAGATAATTAAGAAATTATTTAGAGGTAAATTCTTTAGGCAATTTTGTCCACTCACTTGGTGGCAATGCTTTAAAGTAATCGTAGGTTTTCTTTAATCCTTCGGCACGATCCACTTTTGGCTCCCATCCTAATAATGTTTTTGCTTTCGTAATATCGGGTTGTCTTTGCTTAGGGTCGTCCACTGGTAAATCCTTGTACACAATTTTCACCTTAGAGCCCGTTAGCTTTAATACTTCTTCAGCAAAGTCCTTCAAGCTTATTTCATTCGGGTTGCCAATATTCACAGGACTTGCGTAGTCACTTAATAATAATCTATAAATACCTTCTACTAAATCATCCACATAGCAAAAACTTCTTGTTTGTGAACCATCCCCAAACACCGTCATATC
>CANCEU010000051.1 GCA_947375185.1 Chitinophagaceae bacterium | reverse complement strand
TTGCACTAATCACAACCATTCCTTATTTAATATATACACATAATATCACGGGTCGTAATTTTTATTGGGGAAATAGTGGAGGCATGTCTTTGTATTGGATGAGCACTCCTGTGGATAAGGAATATGGTGATTGGAATGATGCAAATTTTAGGGCTTATTGTGATTATGATTCAACCATGCCATGTAATGCAGCATTATTTGCAAAAAACCACCAAGCTGATTATGACATCATTTATAAATTAGAAGGTGTTGCGCGCGATGATGCTTTTAAACAAAAAGCAATCGCTAATATTAAAGCACATCCTTTTAATTATTTTAAAAATGTAATTGCAAATAGTAGTAGATTATTTTTTGGCATCCCCAATTCGTATCAAACCCTTCGTGTTCAAAATATTTTTAGAATTATTCCCAATATATTCGTGTTTGGTATGTTTGTTTATTGCGTAGTTTTTGGAATGCGCGCGCGTAAACAATATCCTTCTGCTCTATATTTATTATTATGTATGCTATTTGCATATTTAGGTGCCACCTTACTTGTGAGTGCCCAACAACGTCAATTATACGTTGTACTTCCCCTTATTATTATTTGGTTCTCTTGGCTTAATGCTCGTTTAGCAAAACACTAAGTGTTAGTTTCTTTTTTTCGGCTGTTAAATTCACAAAAAGTCCGCTTAAAAACCAAGTGAGATAACTAATGTAAATAAAGGCTTCCGTGTTGGAAGTAAACATTGGTAATATAATGCCTATCTTAAATAAAAACAAAATCATCGCAACACGTTTTATTTTGCCAGATTTGTTATTAATATTTTTATATGCCTTTATGATTAAATGTACATGTATTGTGATGTATAAAATTAACATTGGCAATCCTACCTGTACACCGGTTATAATAAATTGATTCTCTCCTCCGGTATTGTCTTTGCTTCCCATTGAAATTCTACCTGACTCACCTAATCCCATTCCCAGGGGACTTGTCACCATTGCATTAAATCCATCAAGCCATTCTAACAAATGCCCTAAGCTTGAAGCATTATTAAAGGTGATGGATTCTACAACAAAATCATAGATATCCGTTTGTGTTATAAAGTAAATAAAATAAAGGATGACTAAACTTAATCCGATGTAAATAAATTTTATAATTAATTTATTTTTTGTAATAATTGCATATAAACCAATTACCATTAAATATCCAATAAAGGATGCTCTTGATAAAGCCAATACAATGCAAACAAATGATGCCACTAAAAATAAGCTTCCAAACTTTGTTAAGACCAGTTTGTATTTTGAATTTTCATTTGTGTTACTCTCTTTGGTATAAAACGCAAGTATAAAACATAAACTTAATAACATGGATGCACCCATTTCTAAAGGGCTTCCAAATAAACTTGCAAATCTTTTTAATCCTGTCTCTGTTTCAAAAGTCCAAATAAGTCCATAGTTGCCCGAGGGCTCTCCATCAAAATATTTTACTAAAAAGTCGGTAAATCCGGTATTGACTTGCAAGTGTTCATTTCTTAAATATTCTATAATCACTATTAATGCAGCTAGCATGGTCATGATTCCGATTAATTTTAAAGACTTTGCAACCAATACTTTTTTTGCATTTATAAATCTTCCAACAAAATATAATACACAGAAAAAGGAGAGACTTTTAAATGCTAATAATCTTGTTACAAAATCATAAGATCCAATGGGTAATATAGAAAATATAAATGTGTATCCTAAAAATGAGGCTACTAACCAATCGGCGGTTGTAAATTTTGGTCTTTCTTTTAAATTCCAAAGTACAATTCCTAGTGAAATGAATACTACCAGTTCTTTTAAAAACTGCAGAATGCCTATTGCATTGTCAAACCCATACATATAGGTAATCGAAAGGGAATTTATATAAATTGGTAATCCAACACAGATAAAAATGAGTAATGCCTGAGCATGGCCTTTTCCAAATTCCTTTATTGTTTTCAAAAAGGCAATAATGTATGTTAGTGGGAATAGAAACATATATAGTTGTTCAAATATACTTCTTCTATTTCATTTTCTCATTCCTTTGTTAATGTGGTAGTGATTGGTATTGTAGTTGTTGAAAATGATGTTTATGTCGCATGTGACTCCTCTGCTTATCACACACCGTTTTATTTAAAAATGGGCCCATTGCAGTTGAAGTTGGCAGTATTTTATCTGATCCTTATTTGAAAGCGGCTATTACCGCAAATAGTAAATTTTAATTTACAACGGGCGTTTTTGTAAAATGATTGTTTTGTTCATGCCGCTTTTATTTTTTTGAATTCCATTTTCTTTTCTTGATCTTGTCATTTACATTTTTTTGAATTCCATTTTTCGTTTTTTGAATTTTACTTATATGTCAAAACTTAGAAAATATGAGTCTTGATATCATTGAGTTATGGGGGAGGGCATTTTACTTAAATGTGAAATTCAAAAAAGCATGATTTGCAATAAAAAAATGAATTTCAAAATAGCATTTAATTTATTTTTCGATTTAGTATTCGTATTTATACTTTTAAATTTTAGATTATTTTGAAATCATAATTTAAAAAAGTTTGAAATATACATCTCCCAAAAAATCATTTAGAATATCTCCACCCCAATTAAAATTATTTAAATTACGGATGAATAATGCTTTAGCAAAAAGACTGAATGAATATATTGAATCTAATAATATTACTAAACTTGCATTTGCATCTTTGATGAAAAAAAATCCATCTATTATTTCAAGATGGCTGAGCGGTAACCATAATTTTACGATCGAAACCCTTTGTGAAATTTCTTTCAAAACCAGAATGCCTATTACCGAACTTTTAGATTGTTACTATTTATTTAAAGGGTATTATAGTAATCCGTCGTTCACAGAACTTTGTGAACGTGTTTAAGTTTAAAAGCCCATCAACTTACGTTGATAGGCTTTGTGGTCCCGCCAA
The DNA here is from genome assembly GCA_947375185.1 of Chitinophagaceae bacterium. Taxonomy (GTDB): domain Bacteria; phylum Bacteroidota; class Bacteroidia; order Chitinophagales; family Chitinophagaceae; genus Sediminibacterium. Next base: position 10,723 of record CANCEU010000051.1, on the reverse strand, counting down.
GAATCGAACTTGGATCTAGTGTTTAGGAAACACCTATTCTATCCATTGAACTACGGGACCCCCTTAGCTAATTGTAATTTTGCAATTGTAATTTTGCAGGATTTAACTTTGCAATTTTGCCGAGTTTATCATTACAAAACCTACTAGCCCTTATTAAGGAGGGCAAAAATAACTACTTCTTTTTAAGTGACACTATATTTTGGTATCTTTGCTCCTCAAATACAAACACATGGCTTTTTATAATATCATTATTAAGTTTCGTTTTTGGCTTAGTTTAATTGCTATCGCCGCAGGTTTAGGTCTTGAGGTAAGTCATATTGCCGGGTTTTGGCCTGTATTCCCATTATATTTCTTGGGATTGATTGGTATTTTAAGTCATTTTTTTGTGGGCCCATTACGTTTAGTGCAAGCTCCAATGGAAGCAGGGGATATGGACGAAGTAGAGCGTATTTTAGCTACTGTTTGGTTTCCACAATTATTATATACCCCAATTCGTAGTACCTATTATACTATTAAGGGTAATATTGCGATGGTTAAGCAGGACTTTGATACTGCAGAAAAGCATTTGAAAAAAAGTAGTGACCTTGGATCTGCGATGCCTGAGGCTGAAGGTGCAAATAAATTACAATTAGGCATGATGGCAATGCAAAGAGGGGACACAAAACAAGGTGAAACCTATATTCGCGCAGCTATTCGTGCTGGAATTCCAGATAAAGAATCTGAGGCAGTTGCTTTTTTAAGCATGTGCCAAATTTTTATGAATAAACGCGAGTTTCGTGCTGCGAAAGATTATTTCCGTAAAGCAAAAGCATGCAAGCCTACCACCAAACAAGTGGTGGATCAAATTAAAGAAATAGAGAAGTATATTTCTCGTATGCCAGGATAATACATTGTACTCTAATTAAATAAAAGAGGCTCCAAACGGAGCCTCTTTTATTTTGACAATAATTTTTCAATAGTAGGAGCAAAGTGTGCATGCTCTAATGCATGAATTTTATTTGCAAGGGTATCTGGTGTGTCTGTTGAATCAACATCACATTTTGCTTGAAAGATAATGGCACCCTCATCATAATGTTCGTTCACCCAATGTATTGTGATTCCCGATTCGGCTTCCTTAGCTGCAATAACTGCTTCGTGAACGCGCGCGCCATACATTCCCTTGCCTCCGTATTTTGGTAGTAATGCCGGATGAATATTTACAATCCCGCGCGTAGCATTATTATCTGAAAAATTGCTTGGTGCAAATGCGCGCACTAAAACTGGTGGCACTTTCCATAAAAATCCAGCCAATACAATAAAGTTGATTTCGGCATTGCGCAAACTTTCAACATAGCCGGTGCTCGAAAATTCAGTCTTATTTATAAGTAAAGTTGGGATTCCCTTTTCTTTGCCAATTTCCAACACACCTGCCCCGGGCACATTACAAACAATCAATGAAACCTTAATTCGGTTACTATTTTCGAAGAACTCAATAATTTTTCGAGCATTGGATCCCGCTCCTGAAGCAAAAATGGCCACATGTATCGTTTCGGGACTTTTTTGTACCATCGTTTCGCGACTGCCCAATAATTTAGCACCCACTCGGCCTAAATAGCCCTTAAAAAAGCGAAATTGACCTGTGAAGAAACTCACAAAAAGTACCGAAAATGGCCATAAAATGGTCAATATTAAGGGATAAATGAGCCAAAATGCCCAATTTTTCTCCAAAAACACCAATTTTAGCAAAAAACTAGTTAGTCGCCCACTTAAACTTCCACCTAGGGCAAAAGTTAATATGATAAGCCAAAACTGTGCAACACCAACCCCCCATTTATTCCGTAATTTGCTAATTCCCTTCATTTTTTTAGTTTTCTATCTTTTTAAGCTTCCATTTAACCAATTTAAGCTTCCATTTATCCAGTGCGACCCAAAGGTGGCCTTTTTTTCCAAAATCAGGGCATTGAAGGTAAGTTTTTTGGATATGTTTAATCAAAGCTTACAATTTTATGACATTCCTTCACCAATAATGGCTGAGGGGCTTGAGTCTCAATATTTCACGCAGAAAATATTGCGAAAAAAAACACATAATTCTGTGTATGTAAACGCTTTCTTAACTAAATTTGCACCCGTTCAAGGATATTTTTCCACACTAGACACTGTTTGTGTATATGACAATTTTAAGAAGCCTAGCTAAGATCGTTTCGATCTTCCTATTTATCACCCTTAGTTCATCTATCGGTAATCAGTTGAATGCGCAAGATGGGAAATCACTTTTCTCACAGAATTGTGCATCCTGTCACGCAGTTAACAAAAAATTAACTGGTCCAGCACTTGCTGGCGTTGAAGATCGTTGGCCTGATAAAAAGAATTTGTATGCTTGGATCAAGAACAACCAAGCTTTTTTGAAAACTGGCGATGCATACGCAAACAAATTGTACAATGAGTACAATAAGACTGCGATGAACTTGTTTCCAACTTTATCTGATAAAGATATCGATGCAATTTTAGCATACATTAAATCAGTTCCTGCAGCAGGCGCAGCGCCAGCAGGAGGTACAGCAACAGCAGCTGCTCCAGCGGAAGAGTCTGACAGCACTTTGGTGTTTGGTTTATTAACTTTAATCTTAGCAGTTGTTGCATTAATATTATTACAAGTTAACAGCAACTTGAAAAAATTATCTGATGACAAATCAGGTATTCCTGCTACTGAGCCGGTTCCTTTTTACCGAAACAAAGCATACATCGCTTTCATTGCAATCATCTTATTTATTGCTGGTGGTTATATGACAACGGTTGGTGCAATGAACTTAGGTCGCTCTAAAGATTATCAACCTGAACAACCAATTTATTATTCTCATAAAGTACACGCTGGCGTTAATCAAATTAACTGTCAATACTGTCACACTGGAACTTACCAAGGTAAGCAAGCTACTTTACCAAGTGTAAATGTGTGTATGAACTGTCACGCTGCAATCAATGAATATAAAGGAGAAGCATTAAAGCGTGAAAATGGAGATGTTGTTGATGGTACAGCAGAAATTAAAAAATTATACAAATACGCAGGATTTACTGAAGGCCAACCTTGGGATGCTTCTAAAGCAAAACCAATTGAGTGGGTGCGTATTCACAACCTACCTGATCACGTTTACTTTAACCACGCTCAACACGTTAATGCTGGACAAGTTGCATGTCAACAATGTCATGGTGAAATACAAAAGATGGGTGAAGTAAAACAATTTGCTGACTTAAGTATGGGATGGTGTGTTAACTGTCACAGACAAACAAAAGTTCAATTTAAAGACAATGGTTTCTATAGTATCTATGAAAAATTCCATGAAGATTTAAAATCTGGAAAAATTGATAGCACTAAAGGAATTACCGTTGAAAAAATTGGTGGTACTGAGTGTCAAAAATGTCACTACTAGTAAAAAATAAAAATAAGAAGCGTAATATTTTATATACATTATTATGGAGCAAAATAAGAACTGGCAAAGCTTTGGTGAATTAAACAAATCTGAAGCCTATAACAAAGAGGTGAACAATGAGTTCAATGAAGAACTTCCTATGGTCGAAGATCATAGTGGTTTTTTACAAGCAAAAGCACCTCGTCGTGACTTCTTAAAATATTTAGGTTTTAGTACCGCTGCTGCAGCGGCTGCTGCGAGTTGTGAAATGCCAATTAAAAAAGCAATTCCTTTCGCTAACAAACCAGAAGATATCGTTCCTGGTATCGCTGATTACTATGCAACAACTTATGTGCAAGACGGTGATGTTGTGAGTGTGATTGCTAAAGTGCGTGATGGTCGTCCAATCAAATTAGAAGGTAATACTTTAAGTCCTATCACAGCTGGCGGTACCTCAGCTAGAGTACAAGCTGCTGTTTTAGATTTATATGATACTGCACGTTTACGTTTCCCAACAATTGCCGGTAAAGAAGCAACATTTGAAGCAGTTGATAAAGCAATTGCTGCTGAATTAAAAGGCGGTGCAGTAATTGTTACAAGTTCAATTACTTCTCCTTCAACTAAAGCGGTAATCGCACAATTTTTAGCTAAAAATCCGGGTAGCAAACACGTTACTTATGACGCTGTTTCTTTCAGTGGAATGTTATTAGCGAACGAAGCGAGCTATGGTAAAAAAGTGATTCCTAGCTACCATTTTGAAAAAGCAAAAGCAATTGTTTCCTTAAGTGCCGACTTTTTAGGTACTTGGTTAAGCCCTGTTGAATTTGCTAAGCAATATGCAACTGGTAAAAAAATAGATGAACAGGCTAAAGTCCCTGCAATGAGCAAGCATATCCACTTTGAAACAGTGGCTAGCTTAACAGGCTCTAATGCTGATGAAAAATATTTATGTCGTCCTTCAGAAATCGGCGCAATTGCTGTTGCTTTATTAAGTGCAGTGAAAGGTGGCGAAATTGCTGGAGTAGATGCAAAATTAAAAGCAGGTATTGAAGTTGCTGCTAAAGCATTGACTGCAAACAAAGGCGCTGCTTTAGTAGTTGCTGGTAGCAATGATAAAGACATTCAAATTGTAGTGAATGCAATTAACGATGTAATTGGTGCAAATGGTACTACCATTAATTTTGGTGCTACTGTAAATTATCGTCAAGGTATTGATAGCGAGTTCGCTGCTTTGGTTGATGATATGAACGCGGGTAAAGTAAACACTATTTTATTCCATGGTGCAAACCCTGTGTATACATGGCCTGCAGCAGATAAAGTAAAAGCTGGTTTAGCGAAAGTGAAAACTACTATTTCATTTAGCGGTAAGTTAGATGAAACAGCTGCTGTTTGTAAATTCGTTATTCCTGATCATCACTTTTTAGAAAGTTGGGGAGATGCTGAACCAGTAACGGGTCACATTTCTTTCATTCAACCTACCATCGCTCCATTATTTAAAACACGTGCATTCCAAGATTCATTATTAAAATGGTCTGGTGATGCTACTGAATATACTAGCTACGTTAAAAACTATTGGTCTGCTAAATTAGGCGGAGAGAATGGTTGGAATAAAACATTACAAGACGGTGTAATTAATCCTGCAACGCCAGTAGTGAGCGGCGCAACCATTAATTCATCGGCTGTTGCAAGTGCTTTAATCGCAGTAAATGCTGCTAAAGCTTCGAGCAAAATTGAATTAGCATTATACCAAAAAGTGGGTATCGGTGCAGGTCAAGGTGCAAGTAACCCTTGGTTACAAGAGTTACCTGATCCTGTTACGCGCGCGACTTGGGATAACTATATAATTGTTTCTCCAGCAATGGCGAAAACTTTATTAAACATTGACTTAAACAATGGCGGACAAGCCGATGCTTACGAGGTACAACCTCCTAAGAAAGTAGTTAAGTTATCTGTGGATGGAAAATCAATTGAATTACCTGTATTAATCATTCCTGGTACACACCCTCAAACAGTGGGTATCGCTATTGGATATGGTCGTGCAGAATCAGTTGGTAAAGCAGTAGTAGGTACTGGTAAAAATGCATATCCTTTAGCTTGCATTAAAAATGGCACAGTAAACTTTAGTTGTGCAGATGTTAAATTAGAAGTAACGGGTGCAACTTATCCTGTTGCTTTAACACAAACGCATTTCCGTTACGATACAACGCAAGGTAATCGTACGGAGGTGATGAAGGAAATGACATTTGCTGAGTATGTTAAGAATCCAAAAGAAATTTTAGAAGATAGAGAAGCTGAAGCAAAACCATTTGGTGGTTTAGCAAACTATGAAAAAGATGCTACTATTTATCCTGTGTACGATCGTCCAGGAATTAAATGGGGTATGAGCGTTGACTTAAATGCTTGTAATGGTTGTGGTGCTTGTGTGGTTGCATGTAATGCAGAAAACAACGTTGCCATTGTAGGTAAGCCTGAGGTTTTACGTGGTCATGAAATGCATTGGTTACGTATTGACAAATACTTTAGTGGTGATATGGAAAATCCAAAAGTGGTATTCCAACCATTAATGTGTCAACATTGTGACAACGCTCCTTGTGAAAACGTTTGTCCTGTGGCTGCAACGAACCACTCTTCAGAAGGTTTAAACCAAATGACTTATAACAGATGTATTGGTACTCGTTATTGCGCGAACAACTGTCCTTTTAAAGTACGTCGTTTTAACTGGGCTGATTATACTGGCGCAGATAGCTTCCCTGATAACCAAGAAGGTGAAGTGAATGATGTTGTATTAAACATGAATGATGACTTAACAAGAATGGTATTAAACCCAGATGTTACAGTAAGAAGTCGTGGTGTGATTGAAAAATGTTCTTTCTGCGTTCAACGTTTACAAGCTGCTAAATTAGATGCGAAAAAAGATTCTCGTCCAATGGCTGATAGCGATATCAAAGTAGCGTGTCAACAATCTTGTCCTACTAACGCAATCACTTTTGGTAACGCAAATGACAAACATAGCGCTATCACTAAAGTTCGTGTTGACAATCCGAATCGTTCTTTCTATGTGTTAGAGCAATTACACGTATTGCCAAACGTAACTTACTTAGCGAAAGTGAGAAACGCTGGTGAGGGTGAGGAGCATGCTGAAAAAGCAGAAGCTAAAAAAGAAGCATAAAGAAAATCAAGCTTAGGCTTGATTTGATGGGAAGAAAAAATAAAATGAATTTATAAAAAGGTTGGTAGTAATAAATAATTAGAAATCGAATAAGATGCATTTAAAGTACGAATCACAACTGCGCGAACCCTTAGTATACGGTAATAAAACCTATGCTCAAGTTACTGAAGACATCGTGCGACCTATCGAAGCCAAACCATCTCGTTTATGGTATATTGGTTTTTTCATTGCTGTTGCCTTACTTAGTTTTGGTGCATACAGTGTGTATCGTGAGGTAACCTACGGTATTGGTCAGTGGAACTTGAACAAAACCATTGGATGGGGTTGGGATATCACCAACTTCGTATGGTGGGTTGGTATCGGTCACGCTGGTACGTTGATTTCTGCTGTATTATTATTGTTCCGTCAAGGATGGAGAACAGGTGTGAACCGTGCTGCTGAGGCAATGACTATTTTTGCCGTTATGTGTGCGGGTCAATTCCCAATCTTCCACATGGGTCGTGTTTGGATGGCTTTCTTTGTAATGCCTTATCCTAACTCACGTGGTCCATTATGGGTGAACTTTAACTCTCCTTTATTATGGGACGTATTCGCGATCTCTACTTATTTCACAGTATCATTATTATTCTGGTACTCTGGATTATTACCTGACTTTGCAACCGTACGTGATAGAGCATTTACAAAATTGAGAAAGAAATTATACGGTATCGCATCATTTGGTTGGACAGGCTCTACTAAGCATTGGCAAAGACACGAGAGTTTATCTTTAGTTTTAGCTGGTTTATCTACACCACTAGTACTATCGGTACACACGATTGTATCTTTTGACTTTGCAACTTCAGTAATACCAGGATGGCATACGACTATCTTCCCTCCTTACTTCGTTGCCGGTGCGATCTTCTCTGGATTTGCAATGGTGCAAACCTTATTATTAATAGTAAGAAAAGTTTTCGGTTTGACAGATTATATCACAATTGGTCACATCGATTTAATGAATAAAGTAATTGTACTTACTGGATCAATCGTAGGTATCGCTTACTTAACTGAATTGTTCATGGGTTGGTACTCTCAAAATAAATATGAAGGATATACTTTCTGGTATAGCCGTGCTTATTTATTTAGCCCTTATGGATGGAGCTACTGGGGTATGATGGCTTGTAACGTATTGTCTCCTCAAATTTTCTGGTCTAAGAAAATGAGAAGAAATGTATTTGTTACTTTCTTCATGAGCATCATCGTTAATATTGGTATGTGGTTTGAGCGTTTCGTAATTATTGTTACGTCATTATATCGTGATTACTTACCTTCTAGCTGGTCTGTTTACTACAGCCCAAGTATCTGGGAGATTGGTTTTTACTTAGGAACTTTTGGATTGTTCTTCACATGCTTCTTCTTATTTGCTAAATACTTCCCAGTAATTGCTGTGGCTGAAATTAAGTATGTATTAAAAAGAAGTGGTGAGTCTTACAAACCAGAATTTGACGCAATTGAAGCGCAGCCGCTTGAATCATTTGTTCACGATCATGCGCACGCACATTAATTATTAGTTTAAGAAATATACTATGGCACAAAAGAAATTTGTTGTTGGTTGTTTTGATGATGAAAAAGTATTGTTTCCTGCAGTTAAGCAAGTTCGTACTGCTGGTTATAAAATCAAAGATGTTTATACACCGTTCCCGGTGCATGGTTTAGACCACGCATTAGGAATGCGCGAAACAAGCTTGCACACAGCCGGCTTTATATATGGTATCACAGGTACGACTACTGCAATTAGTTGCATTAGCTGGATCTTTACAAAAGATTGGCCTTTAAACATTGGTGGTAAACCTCACTTTGCGTTACCAGCATGGATACCAATCATTTTTGAATTAACCGTATTATTTGCGGCAGTAGGAATGGTAATGACTTTTATGTGGTTATGCCAAATGGCACCTGGTGTTAAAAAGCATCATTTCCATAAAAGAGCTACCGATGATTTATTTGTTATGGTTATTGAATGCACTGAAAAAACAAACGCCGAAGATTTAAAAGCTTTATTAGCTTCAAATGGTGCGGTTGAAACTGATATTCAAGTTGCAGAAGACGGATGGTGGTTTGGAACTTATGATAACGATGATGACAACTTATATAAACAAGTAGCACACTAATTTTTGAATCCGATTAAGTAAACAAGATGAATAAATTTTTAGCAATAACATTAGCACTAACAGTCGTTGTATTAACTAGTTGTAGCGATGTGAAGCGAACTCCAGGTTCTATCTATATGCCAGATATGGCGTATAGCCGTGCATATGAAACATATGCCGATCATAGTAACCTAACTGAAAAAGGAATCAACTACAACAATATGCCTGTTGCAGGTACCATTGCACGTGGTCACGATATGCCTTTCCCAATTGCAAAAGATAAAGTAGGTGATACAGTAAACTACAATGCTTCAAAGTCAGTTGTAAATCCAATTGATTCTTTAACTAAAAAAGATGCTGCCGAAGCAGAGCGTTTATATTTAATTAACTGTGGTATTTGTCATGGTGCTAAATTAAATGGTAACGGTCCTTTGTATAAAGATGGTAATGGTCCTTATCCTGCAAAACCAGCTACATTAGTTGGTGATGTGAAATATGAGAGTATGCCAGCAGGTCAAATGTTTTATTCAGTTCAATATGGTAAAAACTTAATGGGATCATATGCATCACAATTAAGCAGACACCAACGCTGGATGATTATCCGTTACATTAAGGATAAACAAGCAGCTGCTAAAAAAGGATAAGTAAAACGATATCAAAAGAAAGCAAAGATTTTAAAAAGATTATAAATAAGAAACGATGGCATCTATTAAAGAACAATTTGAAATTCCAGGTAAATTAAAGACATGGGCTTATGCTTTAATCGGCATTGGTGGTGTTGCCTTATTGTACGGTATGTTTACCCAAGGATTCAGCACTGACGAACATGAGCAAGTTCATTTTTGGGGTACTTTAATGTACAATACCATTTTTTGGACTTTAGTGACAAACGCTGCTATGTTCTTTTTATGTTTCAGCACAATGGCGCAAGCAGCTTGGATGCAATCATTCCGCAGAATTGCTGAAGCCATTTCAACTTTAGTGCCAGTATTTGGTAGCATCACATTCGCAGTGTTAATATATGTTGTAGTGAGTGAAAAGCACCACATTTACCATTGGTTAGATGCTGCTGCTGTTGCAAAAGATCCAATCTTAAAAGGTAAAGCAGGTTTCTTGAATCCAACTTTCTTTATTATCTGGACTACATTAGCCATTACTTTATGGTCTTATTTCGGTTATAGAATGCGTCAAATTTCGCGCGAAGCTGACGAAAATCCAATGGATGCTGAAACTGCAAAAAGTTTCAACATTCGTAGCATGACACGCTCTGGATTTTTCTTAGTGTGGTTTGGTTTAACAGTAGCTTCAACTATTCCTTGGTTATGGTTAATGAGTATCGATGCACATTGGTATTCTACAATGTATAGCTGGTATACTTTTGCAAGTTCATTTGTTGCTGGTATGGCATTGATTGCACTTTGGGTGATTTATGCAAAAAACAAAGGTTATTTAGAATTGACAAATTCAGAGCACTTACATGACATTGCAAAATTCATGTTCGCGTTTTCAATATTCTGGACTTATTTATGGTTCTCTCAATATATGCTTATCTGGTACGCTAATATTCCTGAGGAAACAGTTTACTTTAAACACCGTGTTCAAGGTGCTTACAAACCAATCTTCTTTTTGAATTTAGTAGTTAACTTTTTAGCACCATTGATTATTTTAATGAAGCGTTCTGCTAAGAGAAACTTTACATTGGTAGCTTTCATGGCAGTATTGATTTTATTTGGTCACTGGATTGATTTTTACCAAATGGTAATGGGTAGCTTGATGAAAGATCACGTTACTTTAGGTTGGTTAGATTTTGGAATCCTAGGATTTTTTGTGGGTGTTTTAATTTTAATGGTAGCACGCTCATTAGCAAGCAAACCATTGATTGCTAAAAACCATCCGTTCTTAAAAGAAAGTATTATTCACCAAGTATAATAATTGGAACCAACTAATATTGATTTAGAAATAACGAATTAAAGAATTATGAGTTTATATTTATCTATCGCAATCATCGCCCTTATTTATGTGGTAATTTTTCAAATTGCCAAGGC
>CANCEU010000050.1 GCA_947375185.1 Chitinophagaceae bacterium | reverse complement strand
TTCATTTTTATATAATGTTAGAAAATAATCTATTAATAGAACACTTGTAAACAATAGGTTTTAGAACAGTAAGTGTTTGTAATGAATGACTAATATTTTATTTTGAACCAAAAACACATAGAACAAAATCAAAAAAAATTTATAAACCTAGTTTAATTAATAAATGAATATCTTATCATTTATTAATTAAATATAGAAATAATTTGAAACAACAAGCATTGATTAATTCCATCTCAACAATAAAAATACTTTCAAAAGCTTCTACAAATTTTTAAGATGTTTCACACAACCAAACTTCCTCCGATGGCTAATATAGATCGACCCTGAAAGTGAGGAGCTAATAAATGTCAACAAGCTAACCTCATTTAGACGATTGCAGAATGATGAAAATGAAGAAAATAAATCTATTTAGATATAAATTTATTTTGCATAAAATTAATTATCCTCCTACTCCAACCTCTCAAAATCAATTTCAATATGTTTTCCCGTTGCAGGTCTTGAAATTACATCCCCAGCATTAATATTTTTCATTTTTTTAAATCCACCAGTAAACATATAAAACTTCCCATCCTCCACACCAGCGCCATAATCAAATCGTTGATGTGTCTTAATATTAGCAGTGGTCGTAAACTTTGCTTCTGTTAATTCTAACCAAGTACCATTAAAAGTAATAGCCCATTGATTACTATAATAAGCTTTGAAAAAATCATCACCATTCTCTCCAAAATTTTCTACAAAAGCGTACAAGTTTTTAAATCCAGTTTTTGTATCCGTTTTATGTTGTGTCCATTGAGATAATAAATGCCACTTAAAGTTATCCTCAGGACTTGCGTAATAACCAACATAAGTAGCACTGTCTCCTTGTAAAGAGGTTATACCTGTCAAGAAACGATAAGTTGTATTCGTATTCCAAGGAAATACTAAATGACTATGTCCTCCCGAACCTTCATCACCAAAGTCTCCTGTAAAAACACCAGCACCTTTTTTATTTAAATGAACAATATAATCTGTTGGAATTTCTTTAGGATCATCGGTTTTAAATAAACTCCAAATAGAAAATATAAATCGTCGTTCACTAGGATTATTAATTTGAATACCTCCGTAGCCACTATGAAATCCATTGGTTTCATAATAAGCATTCACTGAATTTTTAACTTCATCAGGCACTTTCACTTCTGTATAAAACCATTTTACAGCACTATCTTCAGGAACGGTATATCTTAAATGAGTTGATGCAGCACCACGATAATTTGATTTATTAAAAAGGATGCCTCCTTCACTTGTATTATTTATTACTAATGCCTCAATTAATGGGTAAGTAACAAGTTTTTTGCTATTTCCTTTAATTTCAACAAAATGGTACCCTGTGTCAACAATTTTATAAGTACCAACATGCACTAATTCAAAGTCATTATCTTTTACCAAAGAAATATTTTTAGCGTTTTTAGCACCGTCTAAACCAACAGACAAAAAACAACTTTTATTGCTATTTTTCAATTTCAAAGAAAGTGTAATTTGCCCAGGTTTCGAAACATAAAAATACACCTTCGTAGTCCTTTTAACATCTGTCCATGGCAGTAACCCTTGTTTTGAAATGAGCTCAATTGAATCAGAAATTGCATGTGGAAACGTGTAGGCATTACCGTAAAATGAAACATAAGACGATCCTTCATTTTGCGCAAAAGAGCAACTAGATATAATAATAAAAAATAATACAAATAAACTTTTTTTGAAATTCATATTTTACTGGTTAAATATTTCGCTTTCCTAAATTTATATCCCAAGTTATTAATAACAAAGAACATGGAAACTCAAAAATTGTAAAAAAAATACAAATCACTGACAATCAACACTTTTATTGGTATCAGTTTCCTAAATCAAGACAAATTAAGCAGAGAATAAAGTCTATATAACACCCTATTTTCCTAAATTCGCCCACTATAAAATAATCTACCCTAAAGAATATGTCCAAATATTTTAAATTCATAGTCACTTCATTATTCGTATTATATTTTTCTAATATATATTCGCAGGTTCCAACAATTAGTTCTTTTTCTCCAACAAGCGGAAATGTAGGCACATCCGTGACTATTACAGGAACCAATTTTTCGACAACGCCTGCAAATAATGTGGTTTATTTTGGTGCAGCAAAAGCAACTGTAACCGCTGCTACTGCAACTAGTTTAAGCCTAACTGTTCCAGCAGGATCTACTTATGAACCAATTGCAATAATCAATACAAGTACAGGAAAACTAGTTCAAAGTAAAACCCCTTTTAAAGTAACCAATAGTACTATATCTAGCTTCCCTGTTGGATCAGGTTCTTTTGTTGCTCCTATTAACGTAACTGCTGCTGCTGGAGCATCTAATTGGTATGAAATTGGCGATATGATATCTGTTGCAGATTATGACGGAGATGGCAAATCTGATATAGCTAAAGGTTCCAATACAACAAGTGTAAATGTATTAAGGAATGTAGTTGCATCTACTGGCGCTATTTCAACTTCCTCTTTTTCAAGTGCTGGTAATTTTACAACAGGTAGTGCCTCTTTTGAAATTGCATCGGGCGATATAGATGGGGATGGAAAATTGGATATTGTTTCAATTGGAACAAGCAATTTTTCTATTTTAAGAAATACGTCAACTTCTGGAACCATTTCATTTGCAACTAAAGTAGATGTTGCAGCTAGTTATCAATATCGTGTTAAGTTAGCCGATGTGGATGGTGATGGAAGATTGGATGTTATTACTTCCAGCAATTATTCTTCTAATTTCAATGTGTATTTAAACACTTCAAGTATTGGTACTATTTCATTTAATACTACTCCAACATCTATTGGAGGATTAAATGGTTCAAGACATATTACTATCGGAGATATTAATATGGATGGTAAAACAGATGTCATTGCTGCTAACGAAGGCACAACGAATGCATTACTATTTTTAAATACTTCAACAAGCGGTTCTGTAAGTTTTGGATCAGGAATTGCTGTAGCGGGAGGTTACTGGTACAACTCCGTTGGAGATTTTGACGGAGATGGAAAAAATGATATCCTTTCTAATGGAGGTAATGTAAGTTTGTTAACCAATAATTACACCAGCGGTACCTTTACAAGCAGTAATTTGACTAACGCTAGTAATATCAGTTCTTCAGATGGACTTTCCTATACTACCCAATCAGATTTTAATGGAGATGGCAAAATAGATTATTTTACTTCTTTTCAAAATAGTGGTTCCTACGTTTATTGGTATAAAAATAATTATACAAGTGGCGCATTTAGCGCTTCAAGTTTTGCCGCTAATTCTGCTTCATTTAGTTCTCCCTACCAAATGATTATTTGCGACTTTGATGGTGACGGCAAACAAGATATTGTGAGTAGTGCATCTTCAAATGCATTTGTACAAATAGCAAGAAATAAAATTGGAGAAGATCCAACGATCACAACCACAGGAACATTAAGTGCTTATACTTCATGCGCAGGTATTAATTCCTCAAATCAAAATTTCTCCGTTACTGGAACTAATTTAACTGCTAATATTTCTATTACCGCTCCTACTGGATTTGAAATATCTACAACTTCAAACAGTGGCTTCGGATCAAGTTTAACTTTGACCCCAAGTACAGGTTCAGTTGCTAGTACAACAATTTATGTTCGCACTACAACAGCTGCAACCGGAAACCCTTCAGGCAATATTGCACTAAGTTCCACTGGTGCAAGTGCTGTTAACGTTGCTGCAAGTGCTACTATTTCAGCCGCTCCAACTTTAACGGGCACCCTTTCCATTTACAATGGAAATACCACTCAGTTAACTGGATCAGCAACAGCCAATGCAAGTAACCCTTGGGTATCATCCAACACAGCAGTTGCAACTGTAAATAGTTCTGGACTCGTTACTTCCGTAAGTGTAGGTACTTCTACGATTACGTATATGAATACAAATTCATGTACCGTTGCAGCATTAATTAATGTTCAAGCCCCTCCTATTTCCATTAGTTCATTTAGTCCTACATCAGGAGCAGTTGGCACATCGGTTACGATAACGGGTGTAAATTTTAATACTACCGCAGCAAATAATATTGTTAGATTAAACGGAGTAAAATGTACTGTAACCTCTGCCACATCAACACAATTAGTAGTTACCATTCCTTCAAGAACTGGGTATGGAAAGTTTTTAATATCAAATACAGGCATTAATCAAGTCGCATATTCAAACAACAAGTTTAATATCACGCCTTCGGCTCCCATTAATCCTATTAGCAATACACAGTTTTCTGTAAATTCTTTGTCTACTAATTTTAGTTCTAATACCTACGGATCACCGAAGACTCATTTCATTAGTGACATTGACGATGATGGAAAAATGGACTTTGTATTTTATAACTCAAGTGGAGATTTAAACGTATTTAGAAATACATCTAGTTCAGGGGCATTCACTTCTGCATCAGTTACTTTAAGTACTAAAGCAAATAGTACGGGCTGGTCAACTTATGGCGGAGGTAGATTCTTTGGTGGTGACATGAACGGAGATGGAAAAATGGACTTTGGTGCTTCTAATGGAGGATATAATGGTGGATTAGCCAACATGAATGCATCAACCTCGGGAACAATTAGTTTTAATGCAAGTTCTAATATTAAAGCCAGTGATGGTAACTATAATGTAACCAATGGTCAAGAAGCTTTTGATATTAACGGAGATGGTAAATTAGATATTATAGGATTTTACAATACAAGTCCGGCTTGGGTTTATTTAAGTCAAAATACATCTTCAGGTAGTACGTTCTCGGTAAATACCGGAAATACCTCCAATAGTTATGCCTATTCATTTACTACTTCCTACCTTCCAACCGTTACAGAAACATTTGATGTGGATGGAGATGGAAAACAAGATCTTGTATATGGAACAAGTTCAGGCTTGTACGTAATGAAGAACACGACTGCGTTAGGAGCAGCCCTTAGTTCCTTTTCATTAACAAACAGTACAATTGCTACGGGATTAAATAGCGTAAGTGGTATCACTACTGCAGACATTAACGCAGATGGAAAATTAGATGTTATCATCACACAAGGTTCAAATGTCTCTACTTATATAAATAATTCAACATCAGGTACAATATCTTTTGCTTCTGCTGTGTCAACTACTTTAGCTTCTACTGCAAAAGGTGTAGGAGTTGGTGATTTAGATGGTGACGGTAAAATAGACATAATAGTTAGTGATGGATCCTACACCTACTATTTAAAAAATACAACTTCTGCTAGTACTGCAACCTTTAATACAGCGGTTCAAATTGCAACACAATCATTTACTGATTTAAATGTTTTTGATGCAGATGGAGATGGAAAACAAGATGTAGTTGGAACAGATGGATACAATTTTGTAGCATTAAGAAATAAAAATGGAGAAGACCCAACCATTAATTTAACAGGAAGTTTAACCTCCTTTGTAACTTGTGCAGGCACCGCGTCGAATAGTCAAACTTTTACTGTATCCGCTATAAATTTGACAGCTTCTGCAACAATAACTGCACCAACTGGTTATGAAATTTCTACTAGCGCTGGTTCTGGTTATGGTTCTACATTAACCTTAACCCAAACAGCAGGAAGTATTGCTTCAACATTAATATATGTACGACTTTCTGCAGCTGCAACTGGAAACCCTTCTGGCAATATTGCACTAAGTTCAACTGGTGCAATAACTGTAAATGTAGCTGCAACAGGAACAGCAAATGCTTTGCCTACAATTACTGGTAGTTTAACCACCACTACCATTGGTACTACCCAATTAACTGGATCAGCAACTGCAAATGCATCTACACCTTGGGTTTCAGCTTCAACATCCATTGCTACAATTAGTAATACTGGTTTAGTGACTGGTGTTGCAGTGGGCACTTCTATCATCACGTATAAAAATACTAACGGCTGTAGCAACACTGCAACAGTTACTGTAACAGTTCCGCCACCAGTGATTACAACAACAGGAAGTTTATCGGCATTTACAAAATGTTCAGGATTAATTTCAACAGCTCAAACTTTTACTGTATCTGGTCAATATTTAACTGCAAACATTGCTTTAGCAGCTTTAACTGGATTTGAATATTCAACAGATGGAACTACTTATGCTAGCACTTTAAGTTTAGCACCAACCGCAGGAACCTTAAATACTACAACTATTTATGTAAGAATGACTGCTGCAGTTGCAACTAATCCTAGCGGAAATATGGTATTAACAACAACAGGAGGTAATACAGTAAATGTTGCAGCTTCTGGAACAGTGAACGCATTGCCTACAATTTCGGGTAATACTTATTTAACTTTTAATGGCAGTGCTCAATTATCAGGATCAGCAACTGCCAATGTAAGTACACCATGGCAATCCTCAAATACTGCAATAGCAACAGTTAATTCAACCGGTTTAGTATCAGCAGTAAGTTTAGGAACAAGTACCATAACTTATACCAATGCAAATAACTGTGCCGTTACCGTAAATATTTCTGTAAATACTCCAGCTCCAATAGTATCATCATTTACACCAATTAGTGGCAATATTGGAAGTTCAATTACCATTACTGGAACCGATTTTTCAAGTACCGCAGCAAATAACATTGTATTTTTTGGATCTGTTAAAGGAACTGTTACTGCAGCAAGTTCGACTAGTTTAATAGTTACAGTACCTGCGGGCGCAAAAGTTGCATCCATTAAAGTAATCAATACTGATAATAATTTAAGTGGAGTAACTAGTAAATCATTTGTACCCACTTACACCAACGCAAATCCTGCAGCAATTGCAAGTACTCACTTTACGACCCTGCAAATGACTACCGCAACTAACCCTGCAGCTGTTACCTCAGCAACATGGAGCTCCGTAAGACATAATGGAGGTGTTTCAGATATTGATGGTGATGGCAAGGTTGATTTATTAATGGTTGATAATAGTAATTCAAGAATTGCTATTTATAAAAACGCAGCCAGTGCTGGAAGTTTGGCAATAACTAATTTTTCAACTATTGTATATGCATCAACTATTACTGGTCCAACTGATATTGAAGTGGAAGACATTAATAATGACGGAAAACCAGACTTAGTAGTAACCAACGGAGGCACTACACTTTCTGTTCTAATAAATACTTCTACAATAGGTAATATTAGTTTTGCAGCCAAGCAAGACTTTACAGTTGCTTCAAGTATGATTGTAAAAGTTGCAGACGTAAATGAGGATGGTAGACCAGATATTATTACAGCAGCAAGAGGCGGAAGTACTGTCAATATTTATGCCAATACCACCACATTCCCATCCAATACGATTACCTTAGGAACGGTCACCAGTTTAACAGGAGCAACTTCAATTTACGATATTGTAATTAAAGATATCAATAACGACAATAAGCCTGACATTAACCTTGCAGCAAGTACCTATTATGCATTTATAAATACTAACTCAAGCCCAAATACCACTTCATTTACACAATCTTTATCAAAAACGACATCAGCTGGCTTGTATTCAATACAAGTAGAAGATTATAATTTAGATAATAAAAACGATGTAGTATTTGGATTTATGGGCGCTGCAAATGGAGGTATGTTCCAAAATAATTTTAGTACGGGTTCCATTGCAAATACTGATTTCTCAACTGAAATTACAGTTACTAATTTATCTAGTTCCAGTTCTCAATATGCATGGCAATTGCAATCAGGTGATTTTAATGGAGACGGAAAACCAGATATTTTAAATACTGATTTCAATGCAGGTAGTAACGTTAGAATTGTAACCAATAGCAATACAATGGGCTTGGGTAATACATTAAGCTCCGTAAATTTTGCTGGAGCATATGTAGGATCAAGTAGCTCTTATGGAAACTCATTTGCTGTAGATTTAGACAATGATGGGAAACCAGATTGGGCTAACTTCTCAAACAATAGAATTGATATTGGACGAAATAAAACAGGAGAAGATCCAACCATCACAAAGGCAAGCAACTTTAGTAGTTTTGTTACTTGTCCAAATACTGCTTCTGCTAGCCAAACTTTCACGGTCTCAGGAACCTATTTAACTGCGAATATTTCAATAACCGTACCAACTGGTTATGAAATTTCAACAACTGCAGGTTCAGGCTACGCATCATCTCTTACACTCACTCAAGTCAATGGCGTTGTAACCAATACAACTGTATATATTAGATTGGCAACAACCGCTTCTGGCACACCAACCGGTAATATTACGTTTAGCTCTACTGGCGCAACTTCACAGAATATTGCAGTAAGTGGCACATTAAATGCACTTCCAACAATTTCTATTCAACCATCTATAACAGCCCAAGCAAAATGTATTAATGTTGCAGCTACTCCATTAACAGTAACTGCCACAGGAACTAACATTGCTTATCAATGGTATTCAAATACAACAAATACAAATACAGGAGGGTCTTTAATAACAGGAGCAAATAGTGCCACCTATACCCCATCAACAGCTACAGCTGGAATAGCTTATTATTATGTAGTTATTTCAGGAGCATGTACTCCTAGCGTTACAAGTAATGTATCGGGTATAATTACTACATATGCATTACCATCGGTAACAATTGGTAGTATAACAAGTCCATTATCAACTGCTACTACATTTAGCTTGCCATTCTCATCAGCAGTTAGTATTCCTAATCAATATTCAATTTCTGCTGGAAGCCAAAATATAATGAATTCATTTGTAGCAGTTTCAAACGCAACACTTGTTTCTTCACCAATTTCCGTAACAATTCCTCAAAGCATTGCAAATTCTTATGACTTTAACTTAACAGTTAAAAATACAACAACAGGTTGTGTGTCAAACAATATTCCATTTACTATTGTTGTTGCAAAAGCAACTCCAACATTAACTGGATTTATTCCAATCAATAAAACATATGGAGCAGCTAATTTTAATTTAACAAATCCAACATCAGCTAGCACCGGTACATATTCATATACAATTAGTGACCCAAATGTAGCTACCATAATAGGAAATACTGTAACAATTATCGGAGCAGGAACGGCAACTATTACAGCTACACAAGCAGGAGACAATAGCTATAACTCAGCAACGACTACCGCAACATTAACAGTGGCTAAAGCAACAAACACCTTAAGTAATTTTAGCGCAATTAATAAAACATACGGTGATAACTCCTTTAGTTTAACCAATCCTACTAGCTTAAGCTCTGGAAATATTAGCTATACGAGTAGTAATACAAATGTTGCAACAGTTTCTGGCAACAGCGTAACAATCGTAGGTGCAGGAACGGCAACAATCACAGCAACACAAGCAGCTGACAATAATTATAATTCAGCAACAATTTCTAGTACATTAACAGTAGCTAAGGCTAATCCTATATTATCAGGATTCTCAGATTTAACAAACAACTATGGCGACGCATCATTTACTTTATCAGCACCTACATCGAATTCAAATGGTGCTTTTACCTATTCAAGTAGTAATACTAGCGTAGCTGCAATTAATGGAAATATCATAACTATTGTTGGTGCAGGAACTGCTACAATTACAGCAAATCAAGCTGCAAATTCCAATTTCAATAGTGGTAATATTGCTGCATTAATATCAATAAATAAAATTGATCCAACAATTTCCAACTTCAGTGTCATCAATAAAACTTATGGAAGTGCACCATTTACCATAACTGCCCCATATAGCAATAGTAATGGAACATTTAGTTATACTTCAAGTGATAATAGTATAGCAAGTATTTCAGGTTCAATAATTACTATCGTTGGAGCCGGGACCGCTTCAATTACTGCTACACAAGCAGGAAATAATAATTTCAATAGCAATAATAATACAATCACAACTAGTATTAATATAATAAAAGCTACTCCATTGCTATCAGGATTTAACGCAATTAATAAAATAATTGGGGAATCTGATTTCACATTGACAGACCCAACATCAAATAGTAGTGGTAGCTTTACTTATACCAGCAGTGATCCTAACATTGCAATTATAAATGGCAATGTCGTAAGTATAGTTGCTGTTGGTACAGTTACTATTACTGCTGTACAAGCAAGCGATAATAACTATAATGCCAATTCAATTACAACAAGTTTAAATATTACTAAACCATTACCGACATTAAGCGGATTTAATAATTTAAATAAGAATTTTGGTGATGCAACTTTCACATTAACTGATCCTACTTCAAACAGCACTGGCAATTTCACCTATGCAAGTAGTAATCCAAATGTTGCTACAATTACTGGATCAACAGTTTCAATAGTTGGAGCTGGCACTACTACAATAACAGCAACACAATCAAGTGATGTCAATTTTGAAACTAGTTCAATTTCAAGCACTTTGACAATTTCAAAAGTGAACCCTTCATTATCTATATTTAACAGCATCAACAAAACCTTTGGTGATGCAAATTTTAACATTGCTGCGCCAAGCTCAAATTCAAATGGAACAATAACTTACACAAGTAGCAATACTAGTGTAGCAACTATATCAGGCAATACTATTACAATTGTGGGCGCTGGAACTGCAACTATAACAGCATCACAGGCAAGTACTTCGAATTTTAATAATGGAACAATTGCATCTTCTTTGACAGTGTCGAAAGCAAATCCAACATTTGGCATATTTAATAATATCAATAAGTCAGTTGGAGATGTCAACTTTACAATTACCGCACCAACATCAAATTCAACTGGGACATACATTTATACAATAAGTGATAATACTGTTGCCACGAATTCAGGTAATATTGTTACTGTTGTAGGAGCGGGTACAACAACACTTACTGTAACCCAAGCCAGTACTAATAATTATAATAGTGGTGAAATAACGGCGTTAATAAGTGTAGGACAATCAAATCCAACCATTACAAACTTCCCAAGTATTTCTAAAACATTTGGATCAGGTTCGTTTTCATTGAATACACCAAATAGTAATAGTAATGGTGCATTTACATATACCTCAAGCAATAGCAATGTGGTAAGTATAACAGGTAATGTAGCTACTATTGTTGGAGCTGGCACTGCAACAATCACAGCAAGCCAAGCTGCTTCAACAAATTATAATACTGGTAGTATCGTTACAAGTATTACTGTGGCAAGAACTAATCCTACAATTACAGGTTTTAATACAATTAATAAAACTTATAGCGATGCCAATTTTAGTATTACAGCTCCAAGTTCAAACAGCACAGGCAATTTCACCTATAGTTCGAGTAATACTAATGTTGCAACAATTTCAGGAGCTACTATTACAATTGTAGGTGCAGGCACAGCAACCATAACCGCAACGCAAGCTTTAGATCCGAACTACAACAGCGGTAGTATCGCAAGTTCTATTATTGTGTCAAAAGCAAACCCAACATTTGGAACATTTAATAATTTTAATAAAGCGGTTGGTGATGCAAATTTCACCCTAACCGCTCCTACCTCAAATTCTACTGGAATATTTACTTACACAAGTAGTAATACGAATGTTGCAACCATTACCGGTAATCTTGTTTCTGTTATAGGTGCGGGAACTGCTACCATTACAGCAAGTCAGGCTAGTACATCAAATTATAATGCAGCAAGCATTAATGCAACAATTAATGTTGCTCAAACAAATCCAACCATAACTAATTTCCCCAATATTAATAAAACATTTGGCAATGTTGCATTTACTTTAACTGCTCCAGTTAGTAATAGTAATGGAACATTTACCTATACGTCAAGTAATACAAATGTCGCAACCATTTCAGGCAATGTTGTTACAATAATTGGTGCTGGAACCGCCTCAATTACTGCTACACAAAGCAGTACCAACAATTTCAATAGTGGCACAATAACTGCTACTATTGCCGTTGCTAAAGCTAATCCAACTATTGGCAGATTAAGCACCATTAATAAATTTGCAAATGATGCAGATTTTACAATTAATTCCCCAACATCTAATAGCAATGCAACTTTTATATTTAATAGTAGTAATACAAATGTTGCAACAATAAATGGCAATTTGGTACATATCGTTGGAACTGGGAATAGCATAATTACAGCCACTCAAAGTAATAATAATAATTATAACAGTGGTTATACTACAACTACCCTATCTGTAGCACCTGTAATTATATTGAATAGATTACTGAATGATAGCATTAGTACCCATATTGACACCTTAATCAATGGAAATATTTCATTAAATGATAGTGCCCCTGCAGTACTTTATGGAAATGTAATACCTGACCCATCCAATTTGTCAGGCGCTACATTGAATTTGCAAAATACAGGAAATTATACTTTCATTGCTTCACAACCCGGTGTATATAAATACACAATATCAGCATGCTCATTAGGACAACAATCCTGCCCAACTTCATTGCTTTATATCGAAGCAAGTTATTTACCTCAGGGTATAATTAATTTAAAATATAATACAGTTTTAGAAACCGATAGTATTATAGCAAAAATTAGCTTTAGTAATGGTGTAGCACCATACAATATCACAATAAAGAATAGTAAAAATAATTATAAGATTAGTGCGAACAACTTAAACAACAATGCCATTATAACCATAGCGCCAAGATCAGATAGTGCAATATATATTATTGAAAGTATAACAGATGCAAATAATGTAACTAGATATAATAAATTCACTAAAGACACTGCACATGTGTATATAGTAAAACCTGAAATTTTACTTTCATTAAAAGCAACTACACCAGAATTAATTGCCGACAGTACTTTTAAATTAAATCTATTACTAAGTGTAGAAAACAAAGGTGTCATTGATGTGAATGGCGTTCAAGTTGTTGCTGATTTAACTAAAGTGTTCCCTGCGGGCATGGAATATATATTAGACAGTGTATCAACAAAAGATAGTATTTTGGTATTAAATCCAAATTATAAAGGTATAAATCCAAATGCACCTGCTGGAATTGGTCAACCATTTAGCTATTCTACAATTAAGTCAAATTCTATTGTTTTATCTGAAGCTGACTTATTTAATTTTGGGGTAAATCTCCAAAAATTACAACATGGAAATGTAAATTTCTCATTCAGAATAAGACCTCATTCGGTTACAGCTGCACCTGTTTTTCAATTTGTAGGAAGTGGTAAAGGACAATTAATACAAGATGACGGATCAGTTAGTTTGACCCCTACAATAACTAATGCTTCCACAGATGGGTTAAATCCGACTAATTCAACTAAACCAATACCAACCTACACTCCATTATTCCCAGTTGATTATATTGGATCTGCACTTGAAAGTTCAATGCCAACAATAGTGAATGGAGGATATATTTTCCATTATAACGCTACAATAAAAAATTACAGTAATGAGAATTTGCTATCAATCAATTCAATTTTAGATTTACAAAATATTTTCCAAAGTCCTGATACTGCTTATATAGTTGGCACACCAACATTTAGCAATGGTGCCACATTGAATCCAAATTTTGATGGATATAATGATAAAAAATTAATTATTAGCAATGGGATTTTAGCAGTTAGTGATACGATCAATGCAAACTTTGATTTATTTGTGAGAACTAATCAATTACAACATAATTGGAAATTAAACTTAACTACTTCCGCTACTTCAAGTTTATACAATAATTCAATAAGTGATGTTTCAACTAATGGAGTGAATCCAGATCCGAATAATGATAATATTCCAAACGAGAGTACCTATACCATTAGCTCAGTAGGCTTCACTGCCCCTGCAAACCCAACAGTTAAGAATTTAATTTACAGTTTAGGAAATAAAACTAACCCTAATGATGTAAGCAGCATGATTGTTTCAATCCCATCTGGGTCAATTCCAACTTGGTGCGAAGTAAATGGGAATAATTGCAATACAGTCGCTCCTGCTTTACCTACAATAAGTGGAGTTTATACTTGGTGTATTAAATCTTATGACACAACAAGTGGTTTTTATAGCACAAATTGTAAGTATGATACATTAACAATGTTACCAAATGTAATCACTAAAAAATTAACATTTGTAAATACAATAACAAGCAACCCTACTAATATTGGATCATCTATTGTAAGTATAAGTGCAGGAAGCAAACCTAAATGGTGTGACTTAAATGGCAACAACTGTAGTTTTAATGCTCCATCAATACCAAATACAGTTGGCACTTATATATGGACAGTGGCTGCAATTGATACAATTAATAATTTAACAAGTGCTACAACTGTGAAAGATACTTTAGTTATACTTGATCCAAATAAAGTAGTAGATCTAAATAAAAGAATTGAAAAAGTAACTATCAACGCTGATGGAAGCTATACTGTTCAATTTAATTTTATTGTAACTAATAATAGTGGCCAAATCTTAAACTCACTTTCAATCAATGATGACCTTACTAAGGTATTTGGAAATAATATTGATTTTAAAGTAATTTCTATTGACAACTCTGGCTACCTAAATAAGAACCCGAAATACGATGGTATAAATAATATTAATCTTATTGGAAACAATATTATTTTAACTGATAAAAAGCAGGACTCTATTAGTATAAAAATTCTAGTACAAGGTTTACATGTTGATGGAGATTATACAAACACCGCTACTGCCACAGTAAATTCAGACTATGGCATATTTAAGGTGGTTTCAAACGATCCAATAGCCAATCCAATAAATACTTCAAATAGAATTGCAACGAAATTTAGCATCCCAAAAATTAATGTAATTGTAGCTGGTGGTTTCTCCCCTAATAATGACGGCATTGATGATGCGTGGGTTGTTGAAAGGCCTTATGGTACAAAAATATCCGTTAAAGTTTTTAATCGTTGGGGAACTGAGGTATTTAAAAACTATGATTATCAAAATGACTGGAAAGGCAAAGGCGTATCTACTTTCCTTGGACAAGATGTTCAAGAAGGAACGTATTTCTATATTGTCGAAGCAACAGACATTAACGGCATCATTACTAAATTCAATGGCTCTTTAACAATTGTACGATAATATGAACCAGTCCAATAATAAAATAAAGAACATTCGCAAATCAATTGCAATAGTCTCTTTTACAATTACTTCTATACTATTCATAAATACGGCTACCGCACAAACGGAGCCGATGTATTCGCAGTACATGTATAATATGTTGGGTGTTAATCCAGCGTATGCGGGTAATAGAGAGGCGACGAGTTTAAATTTTTTCCAGCGCAGACAATGGGTGGGTATTGCGGGAGCTCCACAAACAACTTCGGTGAGTGTGGATGGTGCAAGCAGTGACAATAAGTTTGGCTGGGGTGTGCAATTATATGATGATAAGTTGGGTGTGGAAAAAGCAGATGGTGCGAACCTAATGTTATCAACGCATATACA
>CANCEU010000049.1 GCA_947375185.1 Chitinophagaceae bacterium | reverse complement strand
TTATTCACCAAGTATAATAATTGGAACCAACTAATATTGATTTAGAAATAACGAATTAAAGAATTATGAGTTTATATTTATCTATCGCAATCATCGCCCTTATTTATGTGGTAATTTTTCAAATTGCCAAGGCGAGTGAATATGTATCTGTCTTAAAGGGCGAGGAAAACAGCCGTAAACAAAACAACAAAATCAACGGTTTCTTAATGATCGTGTTTTTGGTGTTAGGATTTGTTGGTGTTTATGTTTGTAATGATCTCCTTTTTGGTAAAACATTATTAGCGCACGAAGCTGCAAGTGTACAAGGTGAAAAATTGGACCAAATGCTTTGGATCACTTTGGCAATTACTGGAATCGTGTTTGTAGTTACTCAAATATTATTATTTTGGTTTGCTTATAAATACCAAGAAAACGAAAATCGTAAAGTATTCTTCTTTGCACATAGCACTAAACTAGAGTTAATTTGGACTGCAATTCCTGCAATCACTTTAACAGTATTGGTAATTTTTGGTTTACGTAACTGGTTTTTCTTTACTGGTGATGCTCCAAAAAATGCGATGGTAGTGGAAGTAACAGGAAAGCAATTTGGATGGATTTTCCGTTACCCAGGTAAGGATGCAGTGTTTGGTAAAAAATATTATAAAAACATTGATCCAGCAAATAACTCAGTTGGTATCATATGGGATGATAAATATGCTCAAGATGATATCTTAACTGAGCAAACAATGTATGTTGTTAAAGGTCAACCTGTAAAATTAATTATTGGCTCAAGAGACGTTATTCATGACGTGGGTTTATCTGCTTTCCGTTTAAAAATGGATGCAGTACCAGGAATTCCAACAACTATTTGGTTTACGCCAAAGTTCACAACTAAAGAAATGCGTGAAAAAACAGGCAATCCAAATTTCACTTATGAAATCTCTTGTGATCAAATGTGCGGAAATGGTCACTATTCTATGAAGGGTGTAATTGAAGTAGTTGAGCAGGAAGATTATGATTTATGGATGGCTAAGCAAAAGCCACAATATTTTGTTGCTAATCCTGACAAGGATCCGGAAGCTTCAAAAGCAGCAGCAACCGCAACTGCTATGATAGCACTGCGAAAGCAGCTAATGCAGGCGGAAAAGTAGCAACAGCAAAAATGTAATTGATAGTAGAACAACAGACAAATAAAAGAAAAACTTATTTAAATAAAAGGTATGAGTCACGAAGCAGCATTACACACACACGAATCTCATGGACATGATGATCATGGTCATCACGAACATCATGATACTTTCTTAAGTAAATATGTGTTCAGCATGGACCATAAAATGATCGCGAAGCAATTCTTGATTACAGGTATGGTTTGGGCTGTATTAGGAGGTTTAATGAGTGTGCTTTTCCGTTTACAATTAGGTTATCCTGATGCCAATTTTCCTTGGTTGGAAACTATCTTGGGTAAATGGGCTAAAGGTGGTCAAATTACACCCGAAGCTTATTATGCTTTAGTAACCACTCACGGAACCGTATTGGTATTCTTTGTATTAACTGCAGGTTTATCTGGTACTTTTGCCAACTTCTTAATTCCATTACAAATTGGTGCACGTGATATGGCGTCTCCTTTTATGAATATGCTTTCATACTGGTTCTTTTTTGCAGCAAGTATTGTAATGTTATCAAGTATGTTTGTTGAAACAGGACCATTTAGTGGTGGTTGGACTGCTTACCCTCCATTGTCTGCATTGGGTGATGCTTCGCCAGGTTCTAAATCAGGAATGGATTTATGGATTATTGCAATGGCATTGTTCGTAGTATCTTCATTATTGGGAGGTTTGAACTATATCGCAACTATCTTAAACATGCGTACAAAAGGGATGAGCATGACTCGTTTACCTTTAACCATTTGGGCATTGTTCTTTACAGCGGTATTAGGTGTATTGTCTTTCCCTGTATTGTTCTCTGGTTTTATCTTATTAATTTTTGATAGAAATTTTGGTACCTCTTTCTATCTTTCTGATATTTTTGTGAATGGGGTAGGTGCATTATCTAACGAAGGTGGTAGTGCAATTTTATACCAACATTTATTCTGGTTCCTAGGTCACCCTGAGGTTTACATTATCTTATTACCTGCCATGGGTATGGTTTCTGAGATTATGTCTGTAAACTCTCGTAAGCCTATCTTCGGTTATATGGCTATGTTAGGTTCTTTATTTGCAATTGCTGTATTGGCCTTTTTAGTATGGGCGCACCACATGTTCGTTACAGGATTAAATCCTTTCTTAGGATCTGTATTCGTTCTTTTAACTTTATTAATTGCCGTTCCTTCAGCTATTAAAGTATTTAACTGGTTAACTACTTTATGGAGAGGTAATATCCGTTTCACACCAGGTATGTTGTTTGCAATTGGATTTGTGAGCTTATTTATCTCGGGAGGTTTAACTGGTATTTGGTTAGGTAACGCTGCATTGGATATTCACTTACACGATACTTATTTTGTAATTGCGCATTTCCATATTGTAATGGGTGTGGCAAGTATGTTTGGTATGTTTGCTGGTGTGTACCATTGGTTTCCTAAAATGTATGGTCGTTATTTAAATAATTCATTAGGGTATATTCACTTTTGGGTAACTATGGCTGGTGCTTATATGATTTTCTGGCCAATGCACTACGAAGGATTAGCGGGTATGCCTCGTCGTTATTATGATTACAGCATTTGGGAAAGCTTTAAACAATTTGCTGATTTAAACCGTTTCATTAGTACAGTTGCAATGATTGTGTTTGCTACTCAAATATTATTCTTAATTAATTTCTTCTATTCAATATTCAAAGGTCGTAAAGTAACTGATCCAAATCCTTGGAAAGCAAATACTTTAGAGTGGACTACACCAATTAATCCTGGTCACGGTAACTGGCCTGGTGAAATTCCTGAAGTACATCGTTGGCCTTATGATTACGGTAAAGATGGCGTTGACTTTATCCCACAAGATGTTCCAGTGGGTGATCACGAATCAAGCCACTAAAAATTTGATTATGCCCTGTTTGATCAGGGCATAATTATTTTACCTCCAATTATGAAAGCAACTTTAAAAAATTACGGACAACTCATGAAGTTTACACTCAGTTTTACTGTAGTGTTTACTTGCGTAATTTGTTATCAGTTGGCGCCGAATATTAAAAGCTTTGATTGGTTCAACATTTTATTATTGACTTTTGCAGGCTTGTGTATCACAGGAAGTGCAAATGCAATTAATCAGTCTGTTGAAAAAGATACCGATGCACAAATGAAGCGCACGAGTAATCGTCCAGTTGCTGCCGGTAGACTTACTCAACAACAAGCATATGCATTCGCAATGATTACTGGAATGCTTGGAGTTGGTTTAATGCTTTATTTTAATGTTGCATCTGCGTTACTTTCCGCGTTCAGTTTATTTTTATATGCGTTTATTTATACTCCGCTTAAAAAAATAAATTCCATAGCAGTGTTAGTAGGTGCATTCCCTGGTGCCATTCCTTGTTTAATTGGATGGATTGCGGCAACCAATGAGTTTAGTATAGGAGGATGGGTTTTATTATTAATTCAATTCTTATGGCAGTTTCCTCATTTTTGGGCAATTGCTTGGGTTTCACATAACGATTATTCTAAAGTTGGCTTTAAATTATTACCTGCTAAGGAAGGACCCACTCGTTTTACCGCAGTACAAAGTATTATGTATGCAGTATTGATGATACCTATTGGATTTTTGCCTTACTACTTTCACTTAACTGGTGAATGGAGTATGTGGGTTGTATTGGCAGCTAATATCTTTATGGTAGTTCAGTGTGTTAGATTGTATCAAAATATGGGTGTGCAAGCAGCGCGCCGTGTTATGTTTAGCAGTTATATCTATTTACCCATTGTTTATTTATCCTTACTTGCGGACAAATTAAATCTTGTTCATCCATAAAATTTTATTTATGTCAACAGATATTCAAATGGAAAAGAAAAAAATTCACCCTTATCAGTTTTTTTTATGGGGAGGATTGGGAAGTATTGTGATGATGTTTGCTGGTTTAACAAGTGCGTACATTGTGAAAAAGAGCCAAGCAAATTGGTTGGAATTTGAGTTGCCAAATGTGTTCATGGTATCTACAGTGGTAATTTTATTAAGCAGCTTCACTATTCAAATGGCAGTGAAAAAGCAAAAAGAGCAAAATGAAAATCAGTACCGTGGCTTTTTAGCGGTTACTGCAATTTTAGGGTTGGTGTTCATTATTTTGCAAATTCAAGGTTTCAGAACTTTGGAAGGCAACAGCATTGCTTTAATTGGAGCAAGAAGTAATTCAGCAGCCTCTTTTTTGTTTGTCATTACAGGATTGCACCTTTTACACGTTTTAGGGGGTGTTATTGCCCTAATTTGGACAAGTTTTAGGTCATTTTCATCTAAAAACAACATAAACAACGACTTGCCAGTCAAATTGGTATCCAATTATTGGCATTTTGTAGACATATTGTGGGTATACCTTTTTGTATTCCTACATTGGGTTGGCTAAGCCCAAAAAAAGTAGGGTATTTTTATTCAAATATCCTTGATAGCCAATATTTTTGCACTGAAATCGAAATAGCACATGTCAAATGTAACAACTGCTTCAACAAAGGAAGCAAAATGGTGGAACGGAGGGAAAAGCCCTTTTGATGTAGAGTACGGAAAAGTAATGATGTGGTACTTTTTAATGAGTGACGCATTTACTTTTGGCGCATTCCTAATCGCTTATGGTACAGTACGTTTTTCAACAAACGGATGGCCTAACCCGAACGAAGTATTTAAAAGTTATCCTTTTGCAGGTGAAGGCACCAATGCGCCTTTAGTGTTTGTATCTATCATGACATTCATTTTGATTGTTAGTTCGGTTACCATGGTACTTGCAGTACATGCTGGTAAAATGATGGATAAAAAAGGAGTAGTTAGAAATATGATTTGGACAATCATTGGCGGTATTGCTTTCTTAAGCTGTCAAGCTTGGGAGTGGAATCACTTACACCACGAAGGTGCTTGGTGGGGAATGAATCCATTTATCAATTCAGATGGTACTGCTTCAACAACTAACTTCACTAACTTTTTCTTTACAATTACTGGATTCCACGGATTTCACGTTTTAAGTGGTGTGGTAATTAATATCATCATGTTAATTATGACATTAACCAACCAGTTTGAAAAAAGAGGTCATTACTTAATGATTGAAAAAGCTGGATTGTATTGGCACTTTGTAGATTTAGTGTGGGTATTTGTATTCACTTGCTTCTATTTATTATAAAAACATAAAGCACTTAACCGCGCTTATAAAATATTTCAAAAAGATTATTATGTCAGAAAATACACACGACCACCACGATGTAATTGCAGAGATTAAAAAAGTAACTATCATCTTATCAGTACTTACTATTATAGAATTAATATTAGGATTCTGGATGATTGGAATTACGTCAGAAGGCATGCGTTTAGCAATTAAAGGAACCATTGTTATTTTAATGTTGGCTAAGGCATTTTATATTGTTGCCTACTTTATGCACTTAAAACATGAATTAAAGAACTTAATCATGACAATTGTAGTGCCTTTGGCTTTATTTATTTGGTTCATTACTGCATTTTTATCTGATGGTAATTCATTCAGAAACTTGCGTAACACATACGATCCTCACTTTAAAGAACAAGCAACAATTAAGGTGGAAGCTAAAGAAGAGGTTGCGCATGCAACCGATGCAAAGGAAAGTAAATCTGATGCAAAGGAAGGTAAATCTGAAGCAAAGGAAAGTAAATCCGAAGCTACAGAGACTAAGAAAGATTAATAAAAGCCTACTTGTGATATTAAAAAACCATCCGCTAAGGATGGTTTTTTGTTTAAATACAGTGC
This sequence comes from Chitinophagaceae bacterium, assembly GCA_947375185.1. Lineage (GTDB taxonomy): Bacteria > Bacteroidota > Bacteroidia > Chitinophagales > Chitinophagaceae > Sediminibacterium. The sequence continues at coordinate 9,554 of CANCEU010000049.1, read as the reverse complement.
CATATAGCCTTTCGGTTGTAACTTTGTAATTCAAATAATATCATGTCTAAAAAATCGATTTACGGTTTAATTATTGCCTTACTAATACCTGTATTATGTTACTTGTGGTTAAAGCAAGCAAGTGATACTGCGGTAATTATGCCTCGTCATTATTTATTAGATACAGTAGTTGACAAGGAAGTAAGAGGTAAACAAATTTCAGATAGTATTTGGCATACCACAAAGGACATTCGTTTAGTGAATCAATTTGGCGACACTGTAAACCTTTATGATCAAAGAGGTAAAATTATAATCCTTGACTTTTTCTTTACTAGTTGTGGCAGTATTTGCCCAAAGCTTACGCACAACATGGTAAAAATGCAAAAGTCATTTATTAAAGGCGGTGATGTACGTAAAAAACAAGTTGATACAACCATTGTACAATTTATGTCCATTTCAGTTGATCCGGTAAGAGACAGTGTTCCTGTATTAAGAGAATATGCCAATAAAATGGATGTCATTTCTGATAATTGGTGGTTAATGACAGGGAATCGAGATTCCATTTACAAGTTTGCATTTGAAGAAATGAAGGTGGATAAATTTAGCATGGAACCGGTGAATCCTGATTTCGTTCACACAAGTCGATTTATATTGATTGATAAAAACATGCAGGTTCGTGGTTACTACAATGGGCTGGATTCAACATCGCTTTTAAAATTGGCTAAGGATGTCGGATACATTATGTTGGAAAAAGATCGTACACGTAAGAGTGAGGTTTTTCAACAAATCATTGAACTAAGCTGGTTGTGGCTTGTTATAGCTGTATTAGTTGGAGGCTTTGTATATTACTTTACTAGTACAAGACAAAAAAATTAGTTCAACCTAATTTTATAAATTACTTTAGAAATTAAATAAATTAAATCATGTTAGCACCTTCGATTCAAAAGAACGACAAAAAAGCTAAATTATTAATTGGCATTTTTTCGGTTGTGGTATTTGTTGCAGTAACTTTTTTAAGCAAGTTTACTTTAAATGTTGAACTGCCTTTTGATAAACATCTTTTTGCTTTAGTGAATGCTTTATTAAATACTGCTGTTTGTATATTATTGATAGCTGCATTAATTGCTGTTAAAAATAAAAATTTCCAACTGCATAAAAACATTATGCTTTTTGCCATGTTTTTATCAGTGTTGTTTTTAGTAAGTTATATTGCACATCATTTATTTGCTGGTGAAGCTCGATTTGGCGATGCCAATCATGATGGAGTAGTAACACCGGACGAAGCTGCTATCATCGGCAATACGCGCCCCTTTTATCTAATTTTGTTATCAACGCATATTGTTTTGGCTGCCACAAGTTTACCTTTTATTTTATTCACTGCATATAGAGGTTTAACAGGAGAGTATGCCGATCATAAGCGTAAAGCAAAACGTATGTGGCCTATTTGGTTTTATGTTGCAGCAACAGGCCCATTAGTTTACTGGATGATTAAGCCTTACTATAATTAATAACCTAGCTCAACAGCAGGATCCCAGAATAATTTTGCAAAGTCCATTACGGTTTCGTTTTGGACTTTTATTTTTTCTTTCTCTAATAGTTCTTGCATTTTAGTGGGCGTTTCAAAATGTCCCTTGCCCGTTAGCATGCCATTGCGATTCACAACACGGTGTGCAGGTACTTTAGGTTTTACACCATGCGAGGCATTCATTGCCCAACCCACCATACGAGAACTACCTCCAGTACCAATATATTTTGCAATTGCACCATAACTAGTTACTCGGCCCTTTGGTATTAAACGTACGACGTCAAATACATTTTGAAAAAAGTCTTTAGTTTTTGGGGTGTATTGCATCAGTCTTATTTTTAGACAACGTTGCTCTAATTTGTTGTGCCCTCGATTTAATTGGCTCAGGAACAGCTTCATAATCAAAAGGACAATGCAAGCAAACATTTCCACAACAGAAACCTCTTGCTTCATGATATGTAGCAGTAAACACCCAATTTCCGTTTGAGTCAATATAATAATCTACGTCCTTGATCATACTTACTTGCTTAATAATCTTTTTCTATAACAATTTATTCCATGGCTTGTTTACCATTACGAGCTAAACTTTCATGCGTTTCGGTCACTTCAAATTCAGCAATGATGTCTTTTAATTTATCATCTAATTCAAAAGGCAATTCCTTGTCTAATTTAAATTGAATATAATGTATACGATTGCTGCTCGCAATATTTAATCCTTCATAATAAGTTTTAATACTACAGCGATCATCCCATTTATCAGATTGCAAAAATTCAGTACTATATAAGTTGTCAGTTGTTGTGATTAATGTAAGACCAAATAATTCAATCACTGTTTTGGTGAACAAGTATAAATTAGGGCTATCCGTTTTTAAATGTACAATGCCATTAGGCTTTAAAAATTGTTGGTATAAACGCAAAAACTTTGGATGTGTTAAACGTTTCTTCGCTTTTGACAATCTTAATTGGGGGTCGGGGAACGTGATCCATATTTCACTTACTTCATCTTTTGCAAAGTATTGTGTTACTTGGTCAATTTGTGTTCTTACAAATGCCACATGTTTTAATCCATCTCTATTGGCAATACTCGCCCCTTTCCAAATGCGATTTCCTTTTAAGTCTAATCCTACAAAATTTTGATCTGCAAACATACGTCCTAAACCTACTGCGTATTCGCCACGGCCACATGCTAGTTCAAGCACTAATGGTTTAACAATTTCTTCATTTTGGTTTTGACCAGAACCTGTTAACGCTAAAGTATCTAAGTTAATATTAACTGTATTCTTTTCAAGTTCCTTAAAATAAGCTGCCCACTTGCCCGGCATACCCTGCGGATATTCTAATACATTTTCATAATCCTTAATAGCCGCGAACTTGATTAATTTTTTCTGACCCATAGTGCAAAGATACTTCCTAGAAAGGATTCTGAGTATAAATTTATCTTTTTTATTCTCACCGTTTTCATAAATACACGTATATTTATAATACAAAATACACGTGTAATGAAAACGAAATTAACCCTTGTTTTGGAAGATGAGGTTATTTTTAATGCTAAAAAGTATGCCAAAAAAAAGGAAGAAAGTCTTTCTTCAATGGTTGAAAATTATTTAAAAGCAATAACTGCTGATGAAAAAGGGGTAAAAAATAAAAAACCAAACGCAAAAAAGTTAAATCCTAAAGTTGCTAAATTAAAAGGTGTTTTAAATATACCAAAGCACTTTAATTATAAAGAAGAGCTTGGTAATATTTTATTAGAACGTTATAATAAATTAAAATGATAAATATTTTTATAGATACGAATGTGATTATTGATTTTCTTGGCAATAGAGAATCTTATTCAAATGCAGCAACTGAACTCTTTGATTTATATGCAGATAATAAGAAAAAAATATTTGTTTCTGCCATTTCTTATACAAATGTCTATTATTTATTGAATAAACAAATAAAGTCACATAAGACGGTAATTAGTCTTTTATCTACTTTGTATGAAATGACTGAGCTAATTGATATAAATAAAAATATAATTAACCAATCACTTCATTCTAACTTTATTGATTTTGAAGATTCAGTTCAATTTTATTCGGCACTTTCCAATACAAAAATAGAACTTATCGTTACCCGTGATAAAAAAGGGTTTAAAAAAAGTAGCTTACCGGTTATGGATGTAGAACAAGCCTTAAATTTTTGTAAACAATAATTAGCGTTTCATTAATTGCACTACTTTTTGCGCTACAATAGGCGCTATGGCTACACCCATACCACTCATACGCACTGCACAATATACATTTGGTTGCAACTCCTGAATGATTGGTTTTTTTATAGTGCCCATGCCCATGGTGCCACTCCATCTTAATTCAATTTTTGGCTTCTTGAATCCTTTAGGTAAAATACGCTTCATCATAAACTCCTCTAATGTTTTTTGTATCAGCTTAGAGGTTTCTAATGAAGTTGTTTTTTCATTTTTAAAATCTTTATTACGTGCTCCACCAAGTAACAATCTATTTCCTACATTTCTGAAATAATAAAATCCTTCATCAAAATGAAATGTTCCTTTAAATTTTAAATTGGGAATTGGCTCGGTAACAAACACTTGGCCTCGAGCAGGAACTACATCTAGCTTAGGTAGTAATTGTTTTGCAAAACCATTGGTACAAACTAATAACTGTTTTGTTTCTATAGTGGCTTCTAAATTTGTTTTTATAGTCACTCCATTTTTATGAGACTTAAATTTTTTAACCTCTGTATTAAATAATATTTGGACTCCTTTTGCTTGCACTTCCTTTTGTAATGCCAATACTAATTTTGCCGAATTTAATTGTCCTTCAAATGGACTAAATGCCAACGCGTTTATTTTTTGAAAACCTAGCTTTTTTATTTGCTTTGATTCATTCGTGTAAATTGGCAAATACTTACCGCTTTTTTTAGGGGTTCCAAGTGCTGGTGCCAATACTTTATTTAAGTATGCGATATCGGCATCTAATTTATTAATATCATAAGCACCACCTTCTTCAAATAATTCATATCCCCCATACTGATCATAATCTATCCCAGCCTTACCAAATATTTTCTGAATTCTTTGCAATCCATCATAACGCATTTTTACAGTTTCTAGCATATTGGCTTCCCCCATTAATTGTACATCGTACATTAATTCAGAAACACTTCCAAAACAACTAAAGCCTGCATTTCGAGTACTAGCGCCAGAAGGAATGACCCCTCTTTCTAAAATAGTGATTTGTAAATTTGGATTTTTGTTAATTAGCTCATAAGCAGTCCATAAACCAACAAATCCACATCCAATAATTACCACATCTTTTGGAGCATAATATGTGGATTGCTCCCAGATGGATATTGCCATAACCTTAATTTTAGAGTACAAATATCCCATTTCACACTGAATATGCCTAAAATGTTCCATTTTCTGCATTAAAATGAATCATTTGGGAACAAATTTGAAAAGGTTATTAACCTATTCTACTATATGGATGTATTAATTTGTCCAAAATTTAAACCATATGAAAAAAATTCTTTTTTTGGGACTTACTGTTGCTTCTCTTGCAATTGGATGTAACTCTGAACCCAAAACAACTTCTCAAGCGGGTGTTTACACACTTGACAAACAAGTAATTACTGATGGTAAAACCGATTTTATTAAATCCACTGAAAATGGCGATGTACAGTATAAGGTATATACTGATTCTGGTTATTTTTATATTGGAATTAATAAGGATTCATCAGCTGTATTTGGAACTGGTTCATATACTCAAGTAGGCAATACAATTACAGAAACTAATATTTATAATAATGGTTCCTTAGATACTGCATGGGATGCTAAAGTAGAAATCACTAATAATGATAAAGGATATACCCAATTAATCCCTGAATTAAAAGCTAATGGAGTGAGTTATAAATTAACTGAAGACTATACTAAAGTACAGGCTTCTGGAAAAAGTACTTTAGATGGTATCTGGCATCAAACAAAATATTTAGTGGTTACCGGAAAAGACACTGCTGATAAAACTTACAACGAATATAAAGTATACAGTGCTGGTCATTTTATGTGGGCAACAAAATACATGAGTGATTCTGCAGCTAAAAAAATGACTACTATCGTTGGTCATGGTACTTTTACTTTAAATAATGAAGCGTTAACTGAAAAGCTTGATTTATCAAGTTTAAAAGGAGCAGTTGGTAATTATGATATCAAAGTTAAATTTAACGGTGCTGATGAGTACACGCAAGAAACTGCAGATACTGCAACAAAATCTGTTGGATTTAAAACATATAAGCGTATTAAAAAATAGTGTTCAATTCTTTTTTAAGTTTGGTATAAGGCCGCTCCAATTGGAGCGGCCTTATTGTTAATGATTACTTAATTTGTTGCTTTCTTCAAAAAATCGGAAATTGCACACCATAATGCGCCAATTCTTTTATCTACTCCTTTTTGTTTTAGCTATTTCTATAAAAGGTAGTGCGCAAACCACCCATACGCAAGAATCCTGGTGGGATTATTTAAATCAAAACAGGTATACGGATCATTGGGGCTCATGGATTGATTTACAATCCAAGCTAAAGGATAATTATGTTAATCAAATCAATGCAAACGAGTATACACTTGGGGCTTCGTATTTTCAAAATGAACATTTTAAGTATACGGGTGCATTAACTTATGTTGACAATTTTCCAAGCACGGGTAAAAATTATCATTTGGCTGAATATCGTCCTTGGCAAATGATACAATTGAACACTAAAACCAAAAGATCCAAATGGTTGCAGTGGTTAAGATTGGAGGAAAGGTTCAAACAAACAGCCATAACTAATACTGCCAGTGATAATTATGATTTCACTTATCGTTTAAGGTATTATATATTAGCCCAGTTCCCATTAAGTAAACATATGTACAAGAAAGGTTCAGTGTCCTTTGTAACCTCGGAGGAGTTGTATTTGAATTTTGGGAAGAATATAGTGTACAACACTTTCGATCAAAACAGATTGTTTGCTGGGTTTTACTATTATATGAATGATGCCAATATTTTACAATTGGGATATACCAATATGTATCAAAAATACAATGCTCCTAATAAGTATCTAAATGGAGATGTGTTAAGAGTTTCAATTTTCAATACCATCGACTTCCGAAAAAAGGCAGTTACCAAGGATATTAACCCTTAAAGAAGACCCCAAATTTGTCGGTATCGTTTGCGTAAATAAATACATTAATTAAATGTGAAATTTAAGTTAATATAAATAGACTTGTAGACGATTTATGGGCCACTCTGGCCTTGATTGCTAAACAAATTGCTTATATGAAAAAACTTGTATTGGGTTTTATGCTAACCTTGTGCACAATCGGGTTATTTGCACAAAACATAACTGTAGCCGGTAAGGTTACTGATGAAACTGGCGCTCCTTTGGACGGAGTTTCAATTAAAGTAAACGGAACAAATAAGGGAACACAATCGAACAATGGAGGTGCTTTTCAAATTGCTGTTGCCCCTGGGGTTACTTTAACTTTTAGCTATGTTGGATACAACAATATAGAAAAGAAAATCACAGATGCTGGTTCGTTAACCATTAAATTATCAAAGTCAAATGCAAATTTAGATGATGTTGTAGTTATTGGTTATCAAAGCGTTAGACGTAAAGATGTAATGGCTTCAGTAGCATCTATTGGCGCTAAAGATTTAAAAGACATTCCTATTAACTCAGCTGCGGAAGCATTGAATGGTCGTTTAGCGGGTGTTACTGCAACGACTGCAGAAGGTTCTCCTGATGCACAAGTAAGAATTAGAGTTAGAGGTGGTATGTCTATTACTGGTGACAATTCTCCATTATATATATTAGACGGGGTGCAGGTTGAAAATGCTTTGGGATTAATTTCTCCACAAGACATTCAATCTATCGACGTATTAAAAGATGCAGCTGCAACCGCTATTTATGGTGCGCGTGGAGCGAATGGTGTAATTGTAATTACTACAAAAAAAGGAAGAACGGGTAAAATGCAAGTAACCTATAATGCATTTTATGGTGTGAAAAATTTAGCTAATAAATTAGATGTGTTAAGTCCATATGATTATGGATTTTATCAATTTGAAAGACAGTTAGGTAATGCTACGGATAGTGCAACTTTCGTAAAGAATTTTGGAACTTTTGGCAATTTAGCTGCGCTTAAAACAACAAATGCAGTTGATTGGCAAAAGCAAGTGTATGGTAACACAGGTATCATGCAGTCTCATAACTTATCAATTAATGGAGGTTCTCAAAAGTTAACTTATAACTTAGGAGTAACTTCAAATGATGATAGAGCTGTTGTGAGAAACTCAGGATTAAGAAGAGGCATTATTACAGGTAAATTAGAATATCGCCCAACACAAAAATTAAAAATTGGTGTTTCTACTATTTATAACTACCAAGATGTATATGGTGCGGGTGTTTCAAGCGAACAAGGATCTTCGTATAACAGACTAAGAAATGCAGTTCGTTACCGCCCTTATTTAAATGGTGGTCAAGCAATCACTGATGCTGATCCGATGGCTGACCCTGCTGTGGGTAATGGTTTAAACTTGATTAACCCAATTGATTTAGCCGATCAAGAGTATCGTAAAAAATCAACTGAAGTTAAAAATGTAACAGCATCTCTTACTTACAATGTACTTAAGAATGTAACATTTACTTCTACTTTTGGATACACTGACAATACGGTAGTAGATAGAAAATTCAGTGATTCAATCACTCCATATGCTGTGTTACAAGGTTCAAGAAAACCAATCATGAGTAAGGACACCATTCAAGGAACTACTTATACAAACTCGAATGTGTTGTCATACAATTTAAGTAAAGGCAATCACGCATTTACAGCTTTAGTAGGAGAAGAAACTTATGAATTAGATGCAAGAACTGGTAATAGTTTATATAAATTATATCCTAATGGAACTACTCCATCTCAGGCATTATTATACCAAGTGTCTGGTACTTCATTTGCAGGATATCCTAAATTACAGAAGAGTGTTTATACTAATTTATCTTTCTTTAGCCGTATGACTTACGCTTATTTAGATAAATATTTATTTAGTGTAAATGCAAGAGCTGACGGAGCATCTAAATTTTCTGAAACAAACCGTTGGGGTTATTTCCCATCAGGATCATTTGCTTGGAGAATTAAGAAAGAGAAGTTCTTAGAAAATGTTGATGCAATTAGTGATATGAAAATTAGAGTGGGTTATGGTACAGTTGGTAACAACCGTATTGCTGATTACTTATACTTAAACACATACAACAATAATGGTTCTTACTATTATGGTTTAAATGGTCAAACTACTTATGGTTATTCTTCAGCGGGTTTAGTAAACACAAACTTACTTTGGGAATCAACTATCAGCCGTAACATAGGATTAGACATCAGCTTCTTAAAGCGTTTTACTTTAACAGTGGATGCATATAATAATAGCTCAAGCAATTTATTATTGAATGTGCCAATTGCTTCAACGTTTGGTTATAGCACACAATTACAAAACATAGGTAAGACATCAAATAAAGGACTTGAATTTAACTTGTCTGCTCAAGTAATTTCTAAAAAAGACTTCACTTGGAATGCAAGTTTAAATATGTCATTCAACAAAAATATTGTTGAAGCATTAGGTGTGAACCAACAATATTTTTACCCTGCTGCTAGCTGGGGAGTTTCTGGTCAGCCAACTGACTATATTACTAAAATTGGGCAACCAGTGGGTTCAATGTATGGCTTAGTTGCTGATGGTATGTATCGTCCAGCTGACTTTGATTACAATACTACAACTGGTGTATATACTTTAAAATCGGGTGTTGTAAACAACTCTGGAATTATTGGTACTGTTCAACCAGGTTCAATTAAGTACAAGGATTTGAATGGTGATGGTAAAATTGACTTAAACAATGACCGTCAAATTATTGGAAATCCTACACCTAAATTTAGTGGCGGTTTCAATAACCAATTCGCATACAAAAATTGGGATATGAGCATTTTTGTAAACTTTGTTTATGGAAATACTATTTATAATGCCAACAAGGTTGAGTT
>CANCEU010000048.1 GCA_947375185.1 Chitinophagaceae bacterium | reverse complement strand
AGCCGTTATATTACAACTAAGAACAAAAAGAACACCCCAGATCGTTTGGAGTTCAAAAAGTATAACCCAATTTTGAAAAAAGTAACTGTTCACAAAGAAATTAAATAATCATGGCAAAAGCAGCATCTAAAAACGCGAAAGTAAAGGATTTAAAAGCTTCTGCTGAAGCTAAAAACTGGACAAAAGTAATTAAAGCTATCCGTAGCCCTAAAACAGGTGCGTATACTTTTAAAGAGAATATTGTTCATAAAGATAAAGTAACTGAATTCTTAGCAGCTAAGTAATTCAAGACCTTACTTTTCGTAACAGAAAATATTGAAAGCTTTCCAATTTTGGGGAGCTTTTTTTATGCACTCCTCATTGGTTTTTATGTAAATTCGCAGTATGAGTTTTTTAGGAAAATTATTCGGAAAAAAAGAGAAAGAGACATTAGATCAAGGTCTTGAAAAAACCAAACAAGGATTTTTTGAGCGTATTTCTAAAGTTATTATTGGAAAGACTTCAGTAGATGATGAGGTATTAGATCAACTAGAAGAGGCTTTAATTGGAGCTGACGTTGGAGTAGATACAACACTTGCCATCATTGAACAAATACAAGAACGCGTTAAAAAGGATAAATATTTATCTACTTCTGAATTAAATAATATTCTACAAGCTGAAATAGCAAACATTTTAGTTGACGCTCCAGTAGATCAAATGGGTTTTGTTCCGCCCGCTGAAAAAAAGCCGTATGTAATTTTAGTTGTAGGTGTGAATGGAGTTGGTAAAACAACAACAATTGGCAAACTAGCACATCATTATAAAGCAGCGGGAAATGAAGTTGTATTAGGTGCTGCCGATACATTTAGAGCAGCGGCAGTAGATCAATTAACTATTTGGAGTGAGCGTGTAGGTGTGACCATTGTTAAGCAAAATATGGGCTCCGATCCAAGTGCTGTAGCTTTTGATACCATTCAGTCGGCGATTGCAAAAAAAGCGGATGTGGTTTTAATTGATACGGCTGGACGCTTGCATAATAAAGCGCATTTGATGGATGAGCTGAATAAAATAAAACGCGTGATTCAAAAGCAATTGCCGGATGCACCACACGAAGTATTATTGGTATTAGATGGCTCCACTGGACAAAATGCTTTAGAACAAGCCAAACAATTTATGGCTGTAACTAATGTGAATGCATTGGCTATTACTAAACTAGATGGTACTGCAAAAGGAGGCGTTGTATTAGCGATTGCACATCAATGTAAAATTCCAGTGAAATATATAGGCGTAGGGGAGCAAATAAATGACTTGCTTTTATTTGACAAAAATGAATTTGTAGATTCTTTGTTTAGCTTAGATAAATAAACACATTAATTGCCGGTATGAACACTTTTTAAAAAGTATACCTTACTCCAATTCCTCCTTGATTTTTGAAATAAGCTTGTATAATACTAAAGGATGGTTGCCAATCAAAACTAAGGTTAATTGGCGCGTTTTTGATTTTATAATCAAGTCCTATAATTCCATCAAATCCAACTGCTATATTTGAATTACTAGTACCTAAATTAGTTCGCTTAAATTCATCACTCCATATTCCTAAATGGCCACCATATCCATAAAACCAAGTAAGTTGGTCTACATCGTTTACGGGCGCATAAAATTCTTTTAAAAGGGATAAGCTAAGTCCATCTAGGGTAATGTACCCAATCGCCTCAAATGCTTTATTATTTTGAGTGAATTTTTTAAAGGAAATTGCCCCAGGAAACATTTTAACACCAATCGCACTGCGATAGCCTTCTGCATACAAATGTTGCTGTCTGTTTATCGTAGTATCTATTGTGAATTTTTGTGCAAAAAGGCCTGTTGCGAAAAGGCAGCAAATGATGGCGGTTATGATATGTTTTTTTGACATAGCTAATGATTGGGGGTATCACAAAATTAAGGGATTTACTAAAAATTGACTGTTTATTAAATGCTAAAATTTGGTTAGGTTTGTAGTATGTTAAGTTTTCAAGAATTATCGGCAGATTTCAATAAACAATTTGAAACAGCACATTTCCCAGATAGCCCTACAACATTGTATGCACCTGGAGAATATTTTTTACAAATTGGCGGAAAACGAATTCGTCCTGTCATGTGTTTGCTAGGAAATGAGTTGTTTAGCGACATTCATGGCGATGCTTTCCAAGCCGCGCGCGCGATTGAATTATTTCACAACTTTACGTTGGTGCATGATGATATGATGGACGAAGCCTCTTTGCGAAGAGGAATGCCAACTGTGCATACCAAATATGATTCAAATACAGCTTTGTTGGTTGGAGATGTAATGTTAATTCGAGCTTATGAATTCTTGCAAAATATTCAACCATCTTATCTTCCTAAAATTTTAAAAATATTCAATCAAACTGCTAGAGAAGTTTGTGAAGGACAGCAGTTGGATATGGATTATTCCAAAATGCAGGACGTAAACATGGAGCAATATATTCACATGATTACCCTTAAAACATCGGTGTTACTTGCAGCAAGTTTAGAAATTGGAGCAATTATTGGCGGTGCCGGTGAAAAAAATTGCGAACACTTATATGAGTTTGGTAAAAAAATAGGTATTGCGTTTCAAATACAGGATGATTATTTAGATGCTTATGGAAATGCAGCTGACTTTGGAAAAGAAGTTGGTGGGGATATTAAGCAAAATAAAAAAACCTTTTTGTTATTGCATGCAATGTCCGTTGCGAATGAATCACAACAAAATGAGTTAGCCAATTTATTAGCAACCAATGAGGCAGATAAAGTAAATAAAGTATTGGCGATTTTTAATGCTTGCGGTGTAGCACAATGGGCTGAAGATTTAAAAGCTAAATATATGCAAGAGGCATTTGAACACTTAGAAGCAATTGCTGTTGTAAGTGCCAGGAAACAGCCACTTATCGATTTAGCCAACTATTTAATGAACAGAAATAAATAATACGCCTTAATGAGTTTATTCAGAAAAAAATCAATTGATAAAATTGTACAGGATGCCGAAGCAGGTATGACCGATGGACATAGTGCTAGTGGTTTAAAAAAAGAATTAGGTGTTAAGGATTTAACTTTTATGGGTATCGCTGCCGTAGTTGGAGCGGGTATCTTTTCAACAATAGGGACTGCTGCATTTCACGGAGGTCCTGGCATTTCTTTATTATTTGTTATTACGGCCGTTACTTGTGGTTTTAGTGCTTTATGTTATGCCGAGTTCGCAAGTAGAGTTCCTATTGCAGGCAGTGCATATACCTATGCTTATGTAACTTTTGGAGAATTGGTTGCATGGATAATTGGATGGGCATTAATTTTAGAATATGCTATTGGGAATATTGTAGTTGCAATAAGTTGGAGTGGCTATTTTGTAAATTTATTAGAGGGATTTCATATTCATTTGCCAGGATGGTTGTCCACTAATTATGAGCAAGCAGAGCAAGGATATTCCGAAGCATTACAACATTTAAAAGCAGGTGGAACTTCAGAAACATTTAGCAAATTAGCTCGAATCGGATATGATGCAATGACAAACGCACCTATGATTGGAAATTGGCGTGTCATTTTGAATATCCCTGCACTAATTATTGTTGTATTAATTACACTGTTGGTTTATCGTGGAATTAAAGAGAGTAAGAAGAGCACTAACGCAATGGTTATTTTTAAAATATGTATAATTATTGGTGTAATTATTTTAGGGTTCTTTTATGTAGACACTTCAAACTGGGCACCGTTTATGCCTAATGGTTTTAAAGGCGTATTAGCAGGAGTATCAGCTGTATTTTATGCTTATATCGGTTTTGACGCTATCTCAACAACTGCTGAGGAATGTAAAAATCCTCAAAGAGATTTGCCAAGAGGAATGATTTATTCTTTAATTATTTGTACTGTGCTGTATATTTTAATTGCATTGGTATTAACGGGCATGGTAAATTATTCGCAATTAAAAGTGGACGATCCATTGGCTTTTGTTTTTGAAAAAATCGGAATGCATAAAATTGGTTATATCATTTCAATAAGTGCAGTTGTGGCAACCACAAGTGTATTGTTGGTATTTCAATTAGGTCAACCAAGAATATGGATGAGCATGAGTCGTGATGGATTACTTCCAAAGAAGTTTTCTAATGTACATCCAAAGTTTGGTACACCAGCTTTTGCAACTATTATAACTGGAATTTTTGTGGGCGTCCCTTCTTTATTTATGTCCATTAGTAGAATGACTGATTTAACAAGTATAGGAACACTATTTGCTTTTGTGCTTGTTTGTTTTGGTGTGCTTGTTTTGCCAAAATTAAACGAAGGAACTAAGCGTCAATCTTTTAGATTACCATATATTAATGGTCGATTCATTATTCCTTTATTAGCGCTTGTTTTTGTTTATTTTGGACAAGATAGAATCAAAGGTGCTTTTAGTGCAACAGGTGCTGAAAGCTATCAAGAGATATTGTATTTGGTATTTGTTTTTATTCTTGTTATTGTTTCCATTGCAAGCTTTATTCGTAAATACTCCGTAATTCCAATTATTGGCGCAATGTGCTGTTTATATTTAATGATTGAAATTCCACCAGTAAGTTGGCTGTGGTTTTTTATATGGATGGCGATAGGACTTGTGCTATATTCAATATATGGGCACAAGCATTCTAAATTAAGCGACGATTTTAAAAAATAATAAGTGAAGTATCAGATTGGTGATGAAATATTAGTTTTACATAGCAATGAGGAAGGGCGGATCATTGAAATCATGAACGATAAAATGGTGATGATTGAAGTACGGGGTGTAAAATTTCCTGCTTATATGGATCAAATCGATTTCCCTTATTATAAGCGCTTTACTGAAAAGAAATTATTTCCTCAAAAAGCTGCTCCACAAAAAATTTATGTGGATCAAATCCCAAAAGAGAAGGTTCAAAAAAATGATAGTAAAGAGGAGGAAGGTGTTTGGTTAAATATTATTCCTAAGTTTAGCCTAGATGATTTCAATGATGAGGTTGTAGATTGTTTAAAAATATACTTATCTAATCGCAATAGAGTTAGTTATAATTTTGTTTACGATCAGTCATTCATAGGCGAAAGTAACTTTTCGATAGAATCTACTATTGCACCTTTCACTGATTTCTACATACACGATATTGCTTTTGAAGACATTAATGATAGCCCTAGTTTTGCATTGGATTTTTCTTTAACTGAACCACATAAAAAGAAAGCCGATCATTTTGAAGCAATTGTTAAAATCAAGCCTAAACAATTATTTCAAAAAATTGAAATTTTAAAGGAGGACGATAAGGCCAACATAACCTATCCTTTATTTGAAACTTATCCCGATAAAGCAGAAGACAATCACATTACAATTGATGTTTTGCGTAATGCAGGTTATAAAGTATATGATGTTTCAAAAATCAAACAAAATATACAACAAGCTCGTTCTGTGATTGACTTGCATATTGAAAAAATCATGGATAGGCATAGCCATTTAAGCAATGCTGAAATTTTACATTTTCAATTGGAGGAATTTGAAAAGTGGTTTGAATTAGCGCGCCTTAATCACCTGCCATCGATGGTTATTATACATGGTGTTGGTAAGGGTAAGTTAAAGGCGGAAATTCATGATTTATTAAAGGTTAAACCAGGTGTAAAAAGTTTTATTAACCAATACACTGATTTCTATGGATACGGTGCTACGGAAGTGTTTTTCCAATACTAATACTATCCCCATAAGAATAATTACTACCTTTGTGATACTACAAACCCGAGCTATCGTGGTAAGCAATTACCAAGGAAAGTCCGGACAGCATAGGGTAACCCACCGGTGAATAGCCGGCGTTCTCGCAAGAGGGCAGAGAAAGTGCCACAGAAAATAACTACCTCGCAAGGGGAAAAGGTGAAAACGTGAGGTAAGAGCTCACGAATAAGACAAGTAATTGTTTTATAGGGTAAACCTTGGGTGCTGTAATGCCACGTATAGGAACGCTTGAGAGCGACTCGTTCAAGTTCCAGGGTAGGCAGCAAGACTTCATCAGTAATGATGAGGCTAGATAAATGATAGTTTAGAAACAGAATCCGGCTTATGAGGCTTGTAGTACTTTTTATTATTGAACAATTTTTAAACACGCATCTTTTTAGGATGCAATAGAACTGATCATGACGATAGAACAAATTAAGCGCATGAAGGACCAGGTAACTGTCCTGAGGAGGTTTCTTTGACGTTGACAATCGAATTCAAAAAGTAGATCAGGACAAGCAAATGTCGCTGTCTCCAGGTTTCTGGGATGACAACACACGTGCTACTGGTATCATGAAGGAAATTAAGTTGAATGAATATTGGATTCATCTATTTCAAGACGTAGAAAGTAGTGTAGAAGATTTTACTGTTTTGTTTGAATTTTGGAAAGGAGGAGATGCAACTGAACAAGAAACAAAAGAAGCTTTTGATAAAGCAGTAATATTAATTGAAGATGCAGAATTCAAAAGTACTTTAAATAAGCCCGAAGATGAGCTTCCCGCTATAATGCAAATAAATCCAGGGGCTGGAGGAACAGAAAGTCAGGATTGGGCCGAAATGCTACTTAGAATGTATAGCATGTATGGTGATAAGCAAGGGTGGACTGTTACATCATTGGATTATCAGGAAGGAGATGGAGCTGGAATTAAATCTGCCACTATTCAGTTTGATGGACCATTTGCATATGGTTTTTTAAAAGCAGAATCAGGGGTGCATCGATTAGTAAGAATTTCACCATTTGATAGTAATGCACGCAGACATACCAGTTTTGCATCAGTATATGTATATCCTTTAATTGATGATAGTATTGAAATTAAGGTGAGTCCTGCGGATATTGAATGGGAGTTTTATCGTAGTGGAGGTAAAGGAGGTCAAAACGTAAATAAAGTTGAGACGGCGGTTCGTTTAAAACATATGCCTTCAGGTATTATTGTAGAATGTCAACAATCTAGAACACAGGGTGAGAATAGAGAAATTGCGATGAAGATGTTAAAGAGTAGATTGTATGAGGAAGAGATGCGTAAAAAACAAGAAGCATTGAATGCAACAAATTCAACCAAGAAAAAAATAGAGTGGGGTAGTCAAATCCGTTCTTATGTATTTCATCCGTATAAAATGATTAAAGATCATCGTACTGATTTTGAAGTTGGTAATGTAGGTCCTGTGATGGATGGCGAAATAGATGGGTTTATTAAGGCTTACTTAATGTCTGAAAAAGGAGATACAAGCGCCTAAAATAGCATGTTAATTATTGGGAGATAAAATTTGGTATTTGCTTTTTGGTCTTAATTCTTCCTGCCATTTAAAGCCCTTAATACGCATATCATCTTTCGGTGTTTGACCTAGTGGGGACATCTTTCCAACCAATTGATTTATAAAAATAACTTTTGCCACCTCATTGTCTTCGAAATCAATTTCAATGGATTGTGCCGAGGTATGATTGATGCCAATAAATTTCTTTTTATCGTCTAGTGCAAAATAAATATTTTCTGCATTCCCTTTTGTTTTCATTTTGGTTAAACTACCATCCTTAAACCAAGCTGACAATCTATTTCCTTTTAACTGGTTATAATAGTTAGTAGTGTCCACTTTGTTAATGGCGAATGCGTTATTGAATACAGATAATTGTTCCGGTTTTTTATTATTGACAAACATATAAACGGTGTCACCGGTAATTTGATTGCTATTGGACCAAATAATTGGGTTCTTAAATAATCTAATTGTTGAGTCGCTTAACGCATAAAATAAACTATCACACTTTGCTTGTAGGGAATCGGAGTATATTTTAACATGATGAAATGCTTCGAAATATTTGTTTAATGTAGTGTCAGTGATTTTCCCAACACTATCTCTCACTTTTGTAAATGGCCTTGTTAAATCGGTCAATTTTGCAGCATAAAGCGTATCTGCTGTAATATAAAGTGTGTCTCTTTTTTGTTTGATAAGCAAGGTTGGAAGTTCAGTAGCAAGAAGTATATCTTTCTTTCTATTTGTCTTTATATTATTTGCCATTAAATCAAAACTTAAACTATCTTTTGATTTATAAACTGCGTTACCCCTAAATTCTCCCAAGCCTAATGAATCATCAATGGCCATTTCATCGGCTATAAAGGTATAGGTACTATCATCAATTGAGGATCGCTCGTATAAATATCCTTTTCTAGTTCCTGTATTATAATTTCCATTCTTAGTTCGTATAATTCTCGATTTTGAAATAATTTTGGTTGGGCTTATAAAGTTGGAAAGTTGAGAGTAAGTATTATATTCAAGTGTGTCTGTTGTTATATGACTTTCGGGGTCATTAAGCTCGACCTTTTTTCTGAAAATAACATCACGCGTAATTCCATAATAGTAACCTTCGGTACTTGTTAAGGTGGTTTTATTTCTTACTAATTTACCCCCTTTCTTAAAGTTCCCGATTTTTACAGAAACATCATAATCTAATGAGTCGGTTGTTAAAATTCCTTTCCCGTCTGTAAGTTTAACATGTTTTCTCAAAAACGCTTTCTTGGTATTTCCCAAGTACTTTAAATAATCGGAATAAGTATGAACACTGTCTGCATCATTAATATGTATATTGCCAAATCCTTCAAGGGTGTTGAGTGTGGTATTTAGAATTAAGCTATCACCAAATAACAATGTTTTTCCTTGTTTAATTTTTACATGACCTACTAGTATTAGATAGTCCATGCTATCTATTTTTTTTACATTATAAGTTTCTGCGGATAAAAATTGTATAAGTTTTGCATTGCTATCAATCGGTGCATTCGTGCCACCCATCGGAGTTTGTGCATTCGAATTAAACGAAATGCAACAAAGCAGTAATAAAATATAGCCTAACTTCTTCATTAATTTACAGTGTCGGCTAGTGGCTTGGTTAAGGAAGGGGTTTTATCTTTTTTGCCAAATACAGATACATTAATATAGCGTTTAGGATGTGTTTTAACATCATCTACTAATGTGTTAATGCTTTTAATTGTATTTTGTAATTGATTATAAATGGCGGGATCAGATAATAATTTAGCAGCAGTGCCGTTGCCATTATTTATAGTATGCAGTGTATTTGAAAGTTCATTTACTGCTGATTGTATTCCTTTGATAGTATTGTATAAGTCAGCATCTTTTATTTGTTTTGTAGTGCTATCTAAATTGCTAACGATATCATTAATTTTTTTATTATTGTCATTTAAGTTCTTCGTAAAACTATTTAAGTTATTAGCGGTTTGTGCTATAGAACCATTTTGTTTTTGAAGCATGGATTCAATTGATTCCATTGACTTATTTAAATTTTCGGTAGTAGCAGTTAGGTTTTTTATGATTACTTCAAAATTTGCTTTGTTATTTTGGTTCAATACTTGATTAATGTTCACAAGCACTTTTTGTAATTCAGAAATAGTTTGTTTTGTTTGTTCACCAAGAGGGGAGAGGGTGTTCATTAAATCGCCTAATAAACTTGCAGCAGGTGCAGTCTTAATAGTGTCCTCTGATTTCAAGAAAACTTTTGAGTCACCTAATATAATGCTTATGCTATTCGTGCCCAATGGGTTGTCTTGTATGGTAGCAACTGAGTTATTGGGTATCGTGTAGGCATTGTTTAATTTAATAGAAACAATAATTTGAGAAAGATCAGCCGATTTGTTTTCAATTTCAAACACAGATCCAATCTGAAATCCATTAACAAATACTGGATTTGAAACAATTAAACCTTTTGTGTCGGTGTATTTTGCATATATAAAGTTGCCAGACTTGAATATAGTCTTGCCTCTTAAAAAATTGAATCCTAAAATTATTAGCGTAATTGCAATAATGGTTAATGCGCCTACTTTGGTTTCGTTACTTACCTTCATCATATTAGTTGTTAGCTGCTTACACAAATTTACCTAAAATTTTCGGCTAATTGGTGTTGGACTTTTTTTGATTCTCTAGCGAATTTTTATATCTAATAAGCGATTTAGTAATCACTTCGCAAATTTGATTTTGACCTTCTTCGCTATTTAAATAATCTTCATCTTCGGGATTGGAAATAAACCCAGTCTCAATTAAGACTGCAGGCATTTGTACGGCAGCCAAAACCCAAATCCCTTTTTGTCTTTGCTTCGCTTCTCTACTAATTCGGCCTGAGTTTTTAAATTCTTCTTCTATTGTTAAGGCTAAACTTGCTGCTCTTTGAAAGTATTGTTGAGTCAGTAAACTAGTCATCATTGATCTTGTTGGATCAGCTGCATTTAATTCACTAATTTGACGTTCTGAAACGGAGTCCAATTTCTCTACAATTCCATCCACTGCCTCGCTTGCCATTTCTTTTCTTTGGTCTGATTTAACTACGTTGTAGATAAAAGTTTCTGTACCTCGAGCAGTGCTTGGTGTATAGGTTATTTTATATTGTGGAACTTCAACGGTTACTTTTCGTTTTTTGCCGTTTTTCTTAACAGTGTGTGTTTTAGTGGTGTGTCCTATAATCTCTCTACTTCTGCTTGGATCTGCTGAATTCGTATGGATACAAATGAACAAATCTCCTTTTGCGGCATTTGCAATTTTAGCTTTTTCTACAACAGAATTAAAAACATCGGTTGTTCTTGTTAATACTACATCTAATTCTGGTAATGATTGATGTATATAGTCGGCTAATTTGGTTGAAATTGCCAATGAAACAGCTGCTTCGGTTGAATATTTACCATTCGCTCCGGGGTCGGTGCCGCCATGTCCAGGGTCAATTACAATACGTTTTAATGTTTTTGCTTGATTTTGCGCTTTAACGACACCGTTAGGGGCCATTAAAATCGTTAAAATACCCAAAGTAATTGCTAAAATCAGTCTATTTTGCTTCATAATCAGTTCCTTAATGCTGTTTTAGTTTATTTTTGCACCAGTGATAAATCTAGGATACAAATTTAATGTAAAATTCAGGCCTTGTATTGTAAAAATGGCATTTTTACTATTATTAACAATAGTTTTTGCCCCATTATTACTTAATGCACAGTCTGTAAAGTCTAAAAAGGCTAAAAATAGCATCTCAAATCCTATTTTAAAGGATACTTCGGTCAAATTGAAGGACTCAATTCGAATTGTTGACTCCACAAATGTTCAAACATTAAGGATGTCGAAAGATAGCCTTGATGGAGTTGTTGACTATAATGCAGCGGATTCAGGCGTAATGATTATGAAGACAAAAGAGTTTTTCTTATACGGAAATGCTAAAACACAATACAAAGCATCACAGTTAGAGGCCGCTAATATTGTTTTTGATCAACAAAGTCAAAATATTCGAGCATTTGGTGCCAAAGATACCTCTGGTAATCCAATGAGTAATCCTAAGTTCAAAGAGGGTACAATTACTTCAGTAAATGATTCCATTTTTTTTAATTTAAAATCAGGTAAAGGGCTTACCAAAAATACCAACTTTCAGCAAGGTGAAATTTTTGTGAATGCTAAGACCATGAAAAAAATAAATAAGGATGAAGCGTTTGCATGGAAGGCAAAATTCACTACTTGTAATTTAGACGAACCACATTTTGCATTTGTTACCAATAAATTAAAAATCATCAATGATAAAGTGGGATTATCTGGACCAATTTATCCCGAGTTTGAAGGAGTGCCTATTCCGATTGAAATTCCGTTTGCAATTTTTCCTTTAACAAGAGGCAGGCACTCTGGATTTATGGCACCTGCATTTTCTACAAGTGAGGATTTTGGATTAGGCTTTGAAGGATTAGGATACTATAAAATATTAAGCGAAAATGTAGATGCTACTGTAAGGGCAAACATATATTCCTATGGAGGCTGGAGTACAAATTTGAATACTAAATATATTAAGCGTTATAAGTATTTAGGCAATTTTAATTTATCTATTCAAAATACTAAAATATTAAATCGTAATACTTCCATAGCCGAAGAGTTTACCGGAGGCAAAACTTTTATGCTGAATTGGACACACTCAATGGATAGTCGAGCATTACCTGGTACAAATTTTTCAGCAAATGTGAATTTTGGAAGTTCAAAATACAATACTTATTTGTTGAATAATCCATATCAAAATTATCAAAACCAATTAAGTTCATCCATTTCTTATTCCAAGTCATGGAATAATTTATACAATTTATCAATCAACTTAAACCATAGTCAAAATACCAATCAAAGAACAGTTAATTTAAGTTTGCCTAATATAAACTTCAATGCATTGACTATTTATCCTTTTCAAAAGAAGGACCAAATTGGTGCAGGAAAGTGGTATGAAAAAATTGGTATCGGATATAATGGTTCCTTCCAGAATCAAGTAAGCTTTTATGATTCTTCAATAAATGTTCAAAAGCTTTTAGATACTATGCAATGGGGTGCAACGCATAGTATTCCAATTACTTTATCCTTGCCAAGTTTAGGACCAATAACTATATCTCCATCTATTGGATTTGAGGATAAATGGTTTGGCCAGTCGAGTACCTTAAGCTGGAATTCAAAACTAAACAAAGTTGATACTTCTATAACAAGGGGTTTTTATAATGCTGCACATGTTACGTTTGGAGTTGGAACGGCAAGTAGAATTTTTGGAACTTATAAAGTGAAGGGTGATTATGTCGAAGCAATAAGACACGAAATTAGACCTAATATTAGTTTCAATTTCACACCCGATTTAGCATCCTCTTATCACTATACTTCTCAAGTGGATTCAACAGGCAGAAGGTATCGTTTTTCTAAATTTGACAATATTGGAATGGGTGGTGCATATTCCGAAGGTACTTTCGGAGGATTAGGATTCGGTATTGATAATTTATTGGAAATGAAAGTAAAGGACAAGGGGGATACTACAGGTACCACCTTCAAAAAAGTAAAACTTATTGAAGGTTTTGGATTTACTTCAAACTATAATTTTTTAGCAGATAGTTTTAAGTTAGGTAATTTTAATTTTTATGCTAGGACGATGTTGTTTAATACCATCAATATCAGCTCCTCATTTAGTTTAGATCCATATGCTACAGACAAACAAGGTTATCGCGTAAATAGATTAGATATCGATCCATCTAAATTCAAATTCGGTAATATAACAAACGGGGGAATTTCTTTCTCTACTTCATTTAAGAGTAAATCTAAAATGGAAGATGCTTCAAAGAAAAAGGAAGTGCCAATTGACCCATTCATGACGCCCGAAGAGCAACAGCGTCAATTGCAATATGTAAGAGCTAATCCTGCTGAATTTACGGATTTTAATATTCCATGGACATTAACTGTTTCATACTCCTTTAATTTTAGTAGGGTTTTGAAATCAGATTTTTCTGGGTATAAAATTCAAACGTATAATTCATTGAATTTTAATGGTGATTTTAGTTTAACACCAAAATGGAAAATAGGAGGTACCGGTTATGTGGATGTGGCTAAAGCTAGTATACAACAAATGAGCATGTTTATTACGCGCGAAATGCATTGTTGGCAGTTGGCTATTAATGTAACTCCAATTGGATTATATAAATCATTTAGTATAACTGTTAATCCAAAATCAGGAATTTTGAGAGATTTGAAAATTAATCGTAGTCGTACTTTCTCTTCTACAACTTATTAAGGATTATTTTTCATTGGCTAAATAATACTCAGCCATAATGTCGTACACTATTTGCTTAAGTTCATCTGATGTTTTCCCTTGAGGAAATACAGCTGGTAATATATGCATTTCAATTTTCCCTGGTTTTAAATACATAGCAGGTTTAGCGGGCAGCATCTTTTTTGTATTTAATAAAACCACAGGCACGATTGGTTTTTGAGTATCTACAGCTAATTTGAATGCGCCATCGTAAAAAGATTTTAATGGAGCTGTAGTTTTATTTCTTGTTCCCTCTGGATAAATAAGCATATCTAAACCATGAGTTAGCACATGTTTCATTTTCTCATAACTCTCTTGTCTGCTTTTATTATTTTTCCTATCTACCAAAACGGTTCCATAAGAATATATCCATCCGAATAGTGGGATGTAAGAGAATGATTTTTTCGCAATTGTTTTATTCGCCCTTGGTAAAAATGGAAAGCTAACGGGGATATCTAGTAAGCTATTATGGTTACAAACGACTATGGCATTTTCTAATCCATTAAATACTTCTTTCCCCTTTACTTTAAATCGAATTCCTGATAAAATCATAAACAAGCCCATCCATAATCGGGATAATTGTCTATGCCATTGTGTCTTTTTAGGCTCAGGCAAAATTGCGCATATAAAGTAAAACCATATAAATATAAACATGGTTGCTGCAAACATGAGCAATGCCCATACAGCTAATATTCTTGCGATAATTTTTTTTAATAATTTCATAGTTCAATCCTTTATGGCATCCAATCAATGGGTGTTTTGCCATGTTGTGCTAAATATATATTTGTGCTACTAAAATGTTTACAACCAAAAAATCCATTATGCGCACTCAATGGAGATGGGTGCGCAGCTTTTAGTATTTTATGTTTAGTAGCATCAATTAAAACTTGTTTTTGATGGGCGAAGTTACCCCATAAAAGAAATACAATTTCCTTTTTTTGATCAGAAATTATCTTGATCACATCATTGGTAAAATCCATCCATCCAATTTTACTATGGCTGGCAGGTTCATTAGCCCTTACAGTCAATACTGCATTCAATAATAATACACCTTGTTTTGCCCATTTTGTAAGGTCGCCAGTAATAGGAATGGGCATGCCAATGTCTTTATTCAATTCTTTATAAATATTTACAAGAGAAGGTGGGATTTTTACACCTTCGGGAACAGAAAAACTAAGCCCCATTGCTTGACCTGGATTGTGATAAGGGTCTTGGCCTAAAATGACTACCTGTAATTTATCAAATGGCGTTTGCTCAAATGCATTAAATATCAAATTGCCCTTTGGGTAAATACTACTTTTTAATGCTTTCTCTGTTTTAAGATGAGCAGTAATTTGAGAGAAATATGGTTTGTCAAAAAGTGGCGTAAGCACATTTTTCCAACTTGCTTCAATTTTTACATCCATAGTTTCCCGAATTTAAATGAATATCGAATAAGCCTAATAATATTGATGTTTTTTTCCATGTCAATAATCAAACTTTTTCTTTTTACATTTTTGAAATTAGGCAAATCTTTTGAATTGGATTGTAATTGTTTTAATTGGCTAAGTGCAATATGTCCAAAGGCGGGAATGATGGACATATTAATTGCGAATTCAATTTTCTTTTTTTCGTCAAAAGGTAGCCTTTTAATATTTTCATTTAAGGCTGTTTGTTGTTCGTTATATATTGCAGCAATTGATTCAATATTTTTCAATTTTGTCGCAAAGGTATTAATTCCATTTACGGTGTCTTTATATGTATCAAACAAGTCATTTGTCATTTGAATTAATCCTCCAAGTTTATACCAACATTGATCAATTAAATCATTTGACGAATCATTTAAATAATGCCTACACATTAGTAGGGTATAGCCACCTTTTCTTTTGGTAATGTCAATAATTTCTTCAATGCTTGTGTTGTCGTCAAATTGCTTATTGGAATCTTTTTGAGCTTGATGTGTTTTTTGTAAAGCATTCCAATAACTCTGTTTGTCTGTTACCTCATTCAATAATTTTTGATGAATGTAAACTAAAACTTGTTCATTAAAATTTGCAGGATTTGCAAGTTCGGGTTGATTAAATAATTCATTTAATGTTTCCTCATCCATCAAATGTTCATCAATAATTTCATCATATAAAACTGACATTAAAAAGAACAAAATATTCCTTTCAACTTCCTTTTCGGTATTAAGACGACCATGTAATTTGGTGAAACTATTGGCGACAAAATGCAGTTGAACACTTTGGTATCTGGCGACTTTTTCTACAAGTTGTTGATCAAACTTTCCGTTAAAATCCAATTCTATTTTATGTAAATAGGCTTTCGCCCAACGCGACGATTGCTTAAGCTTAGTTAAAGCTGTGTAAACAATTTTTACAATGTAATAAATGAAATTTATGAAATACATGAAACTAATAGGGTTGTCGTAAAATCTGATTATACCCTAAAAATAACATTTATTTCTTATCCATTATAAATACATAGCTATATCGGTTCACTTGTTGTTCTAGGATGCTTTTTTTAACATCTTCGCAAGCCTTTAAAAGCTCTCGTTCACCTACATGCTTGATGACTACATTGTTGTTGGCTAGCTTTGATATGGTT
>CANCEU010000047.1 GCA_947375185.1 Chitinophagaceae bacterium | reverse complement strand
ATCATATCTCGTAACGCTCTTTAAGGATATGTAAATGGTGTAAAGCGTGTCCAAATATGATAAAGCCTAAAGCATTTACACTTATTGGAAATCCGCTTGCAGTACCTAATGATTTATTTTGTTCTTCAGTAAAAGATGCGAATAATAAATTGGTAGATTGTCTCACTACTCGCCATTCTACTAACATATCTTTCCAATTTCTATTAGCCGCTGTAGCATTTTTTGCATATTCATTTTCATCAAAACCTAAAAGCGCAGCTGGCTCTTTTCTTGACAATGCTAAGGCACGATAGGCAAATATTCTTTCTGTATCAATTACATGTTGAAACATTTGCTTAATTGTCCACTTGTCTGGTCCGTATGCGTAATTTATTTTTTCCAATGGTATTGCAGCCCAAAATTCAATGATTCTCTCGTTGTATTGTTGCACTAAAATGGAATAGTCCTTCCCACTAGTGTAGTTAATATATGTTTGATGTGGTTTCCCGTATTCAGTCGCGCTTGGTCTAGGCATGTTTTTTGTTTATTTGATTAATTGGAATTTACTATTTTGGTTTTTGATTTATTCTTATTTTTTTTTACTATAGTCATTTGCAATTTGTAAAGCATTGGCAGCATTGACTATTCCACCTGCAGCTGCAATTTCTTGTAAGGTTTTTACATCTTCTTTTTGAGGGATTGAATAACTTGTTTTAGGATCAATTGGTTTCCAAACACTTTGCATTATTATTTTTTTAACTTCTAGCGCACTCAGAGAAGGGTAGTAGGATCTAATCATTGCAGCAATATGACTTACAATGGGCCCTGCCATGCTAGTACCTTGTAAGTATCCGTGGTTATTGCCGCCTGGGAAAGTTGAATATATTTTATTTCCCGGAGAAAGTACATCTACGATTTTTGGACCGAAATTACTAAAGTCAGTTAATAGGGTGCCATTGATGAAATAATCACTTGAAGCCGCAATAGTTAAAATGTTTTTTGCAGTATCTTTTATACTACTTGAATATGGATTAGGATAAACCGACTTATTGTCCAAATCATAATATTCATTTCCTGCAGAGTGAATAATTAGAACATCTTTTTCAGCTGCATAGCGTATAGCGTCATCTACCCATTGTTGTTCTGGCGAAAAGGATTTCCCAAAACTCATATTGATAATTTTAGCGCCATTATCTACTGCATATCTAATGCCAAGTGCAATATCTTTATCATATTCATCACCATCTGGTACTACTCGAACACCCATTATTTGAATTGATGGATATAAATTAAATACCTGCCAACTACTATCCGGAATACTAGCTACTAATCCTGCAACATGGGTGCCATGTTTTGAATTAGGACCCGTAATATCATTATTCCCATAATATTTATCAGCAATGTTTTCGTAATTGTCTTTAATAATTTCAGCTCTTACATTAGCAGGTGGAACCATCTTTGCTTTTGAAGATTTTTCTTTTCCTTCAATATATTCTTTGAGATCCGCAATTACTTCTTTGTATGGTGTTTCTTTTTCAATGCCTAAAATTTGTACTGTTCTCAAATAAGCAATCTTTGCCTCAAGTGTATTACGACCAATTGGTTGAAATGGCACGATGGATTCGATTGTGAAATTGGAATCATTTATTTCCTTTATAATGATGCTCCCTAATTTTTGCAATGCATTTGTTGCCATAGTGATGTATTGCAAATTGGCAGCATCTTGTTCGGAAAATTCAATTTCACTCGCAGCTTGTTTCCAAATCAAATATTGTTTTTTTTGAGACGGATTCAATTGATTGATGTCAGTTACATTTTCAAATGATGCTTTGTATTTATGGTAAATTCTTGATTTTTCATCCGATGCCTTATCTATGTTTCTACCATCCCTTCCACCTAAAAAATTCCATCCATGTACATCATCAATATATCCATTGTTGTCATCATCAATGCCGTTGTTTGGGATTTCTTTTGTATTTAACCAAAGCTTACTTTTTAAATCAAGTTGGTTGGTATCAATGCCTCCATCAAGCACAGCAACTATGATAGGGGAAGGTGTCTTTTTTATTTTCGACAATTCCTCATAGGCTTGAAATAAACTTATGCCATGTATGCTATCTTTTTTAAAATCTTTCCAATGCCAATTTTTACTTGATACATTGGTTTGTGCATAAAGCAAAATTTGTATGCAGCAGCAAGAAATAAATAGCAATATTTTTTTCATAGATTTACAAATCAAATTGAATGCCTTGTGCAAGTGGTAATTGATTGCTCCAATTAATTGTATTTGTTTGTCTGCGCATATATGCTTTCCAGGCATCGCTACCACTTTCTCTGCCACCTCCAGTTTCTTTTTCTCCACCAAATGCGCCACCAATTTCGGCTCCGCTTGTCCCAATATTTACATTTGCAATTCCACAATCACTTCCCCATGCCGACAAGAATAGTTCAGACTCTCGCATGTTTAAAGTCATTATTGCAGAAGATAATCCCTGAGGAACATTGTTTTGAATTTCGATCGCCTCTTCGATAGTTTTATATTTCATGACATATAAAATTGGGGCGAAGGTTTCGTGTTGTACAATTGCATAATGAGGTTTTGCTTCAGCTATACATGGTTTTACATAACACCCACTTTCAAAATTGTTGCCTTCCATCACTCCGCCATCCACTAAAAATTGACCACCTTCTTTTTTACAAGCTTCAATGCTTTGTAAATAAAGTTTTACTGCATCTTTATCAATCAATGGTCCCATATGATTTTTTGTATCTAATGGATCCCCGATTTTAATTTGCTGATAGGCTTTCGTTAATTTAGCTACAAAACTATCATATACATTTTCGTGAATAATTAAACGTCTTGTACTCGTACATCTTTGTCCTGCGGTGCCTACTGCTCCAAACACAGCACCTATTAATGACATATCTAAGTCGGCGTTTTCGGTGATGATAATTGCATTGTTCCCACCTAATTCTAAAATTGTTTTACCTAATCGTCCTGCGACTGCTTTATTTAATTCCTTACCCATTCTTGTTGAACCTGTTGCTGACACTAATGGTATTCTTGTATCATTGCTTATCCATTCACCAACTTCACGTCCCCCTTGTATTAAGTTATTTACACCTTCGGGAACATTGTTTGCAGCAAAAACTTTGGCAACTATATTTTGAACGGCATTGCCACAAAGCGGTGTTTTTTCACTAGGCTTCCAAACGGTTACATTACCACATACCCATGCTAAGGCAGCATTCCAACTCCAAACAGCTACCGGGAAATTGAAAGCTGAAATAATTCCTACAATACCCATCGGGTGCCATTGTTCATACATTCTGTGCGATGGCCTTTCGCTATGCATAGTTAATCCATAAAGTTGTCTTGATAATCCAACTGCAAAATCACAGATATCAATCATCTCTTGCACCTCTCCTAAGCCTTCTTGTAAACTTTTTCCCATTTCATAGCTAACCAATTGACCAAGTGCATGTTTATCTGCTCTTAATGCTTCGCCTAATTGTCTCACAACTTCACCTCTTTTTGGTGCAGGCCATTTTCTCCATTCTAAAAATGCTGTCTGTGCAGTGCCAATCACTTTTTCATAGGCATCTTTATCAGTAGTGCTTACACTGCCAATTAACTTTCCATCAACCGGTGAAAAGCTCATTATTAATTCACCTTTGCTTGCTATTATGGTATTGCCAGTTGAACTCCCCTCGTTTTCCTTCTTTAACTTTAATTGATGTAAAAATTCCATGTTTATTGTTTAATTTTTTCTATAATATTTGTAGTAGAGAATCCTTCTACAATTGGATTGATGATTACCTTTCCACCATTTGCAATTACTTCTTTTGCTCCAACAATGGTATCAATGGTATAGTCGCCACCTTTTACCAATATATCGGGCATAAGCGTGGTAATTAATTCATATGGGGTATCTTCTTCAAATACAACAACGGCGTCTACTAAAACCAAATTTGCAATAACTAATGCACGACTTGAAGTTGAATTAATAGGGCGGTCTGCACCTTTCAATCGTTTAATACTTGCATCTGAATTGAGTCCCACAATTAAATAATCAGCTTCTTTTGCTGCTTGTCCAATTGAAAACAAATGGCCTGGATGTAAAATATCAAAACAACCATTTGTAAAAGCAACAGTTTTTCCTGTTACTTTCCAAGAACTTATTAATGCTTTTGCTGCATCAATCGATAAAATCTTTTTTTCAATACCTTCTACAAATCGCATATTATTTGACTTGTTTGTTTATGATTGGGAGTACAATTAAACTTATGCCTCCTAATACGATAATAATTAAAAATTGTGCAAACCATTGGACCGTCCCGTTGGCTAAACCAAGTGTATATTCAACACCATTTAGTTCTAGCACTTTTGCCATTAAATAGGCGTAAGCACCAATGCCACCAGGCGTTAAAATCATTCCAATACTTGCATAAGCCAAGCAGCTGATAGCTGTTGAAAAGGAACTAGCTGTTCCTTCAGTTCCATATAAACCAATAAAGGTCGCTGTTAAATACATGAACCATATTCCAAATGAATAAAGGAAAAACAAATTGTGTTTTTTTAATTTAGTAGCGCTTATTACACCTTCCCAGATTCCTTTAACAATATGTTTAATACTTGCAATTGTTTTTTGCAACTTAGCCTTGAAAATAAAAAAGCTCATAGCAATTACAATCAACCCCCCTAAAACTATATATAAGAAATAATGATTATTTTGAACCGTCGGATTATTTACTTTTTTATCCATCAATTGGTGCCAACCCGCTTCAATAACATTAAACTGAAGTATTAAGGCTAAAATGAAAACAATGCCTAAGCTAAGCACATCAAATGCACGTTCTGCAACAATGGTTCCAACAATTTTTTCGGCTGGTACTTTTTCGTATTTTGAAAGTAGGGTGCATTTAAGCACTTCCCCTAATCTAGGTACTGCCAAGTTTGCTAAGTATCCAATTAAAACTGCTAAAAATGTATTTATGATCGATGGCTTGTAGCCAAGTGGTTCCATGATTAATCTCCATCTTAATGCACGTAAAAAATGGGAGAATCCGAGCATTAAAAAAACGGGTAATACTATCCAATATTTGGTAGTCTTAAGTGCCGTAGTAAACTTGGCCCATTCCTGAGATGGGATTTGGTGTAAACTCCACCAAATCAGCAATATGCCTATAAAGAAAAAGAAGGCAATCTTCAGGAATTTACCCATTATCGTTAGTTTTTTCAATGTCTTGCAATTTACGACCAATTGTCCTATAAATCTTGGATTTTAAGCCTAAATCTGAACCTTTTTTAGGTGTTTTTTAAAGTGAGGACAATTTCGTACCTTCGCAGACTCAAAGATGGTTATGAGTTAAATCCCAATAGGAATGTCTGAAAAAAAACGAATTTTATACATCGCAACTGAAATGTCTCCTTATTTGGAGTTGACTGAGTTCGCCGAGGTAATTAATAAGTTGGCTATCAAGAGCAATGATAGCGGCTTAGAAGTAAGATGTATTATGCCAAGATTTGGTGTAATCAACGAAAGAAGACATCGCTTACATGAAGTAGTTAGATTGTCTGGAATTAATGTCCAGGTGGATAGCGATGATTATCCTTTACAAATTAAAGTAGCCTCATTACCTAATGCAAGATTGCAGGTTTATTTCCTTGAAAACGAAGATTTTTTTAAGCGTAAGCAAATTTTTCACGATGAAAACGAAGTATGGTTTGATGACAATACTTTAAGAACTATTTTCTTTTGCCGTGGTGCATTGGAAACGGTGAAAAAATTTGGATGGCCTCCAGATATTATTCATTGTAGTGGATGGATGACAAGCTTAATTCCTGCATATATAAAAACAGCATTTAAAAAAGAACCTGTATTCTCTAATTCTAAGGTAGTTTTCACTATTGGAGCGAATACATTTGAAGAGAAATTAGGTAAGGATTTATTATCTAAGGCACTTATTAATACTAACATTAAAGAAAAAGACTTAGAAATTTTCAAAGACTTAAATAATGTTGCCATGTTTAGAGGTGGGGCAACTTATGCAGATGCAATCACTTTTGGTTCAGATATTATAGATAAGAAATTGGTATCCGAATTTTCTGCTGTAAAAGGGAAGAAAGTGGTTCCATTTAACGGATGGGATTCCGATTTAACAGAGTATTTAGATTTATACAACGAACTTGCAGGCAAATAAAGACAAATTAATTCATGGCATTAAATAATATAGTGAAGCGTATAGCTGTAGTTTTATTTACGGGGGTTGTATTTTCGGCATGTACCCGAATTGGTACAACTGAAATGGGACTTGGCTTATTACCATCGGCTGATGCATTCAATACTAAGGATACTATTTTAAATGTGGAAACTGAGACGGTTGATCGTCCTGATTCATTAAGGGTTTATGGCTCAGACGACCATGTTGTAGGAACTATTACGAATGATCCATTATTTGGATCAACTACAGCAAGTTTGTATTTTAATTTAAAGCCTGCATACTTCCCTTATACAACTTCTGGATCAAGAGACAGTGTTAAAGTAGACTCAGCAGTATTGATTCTTTCTTATAAAGGGTTTTATGGTGATTCCACTAAGCCTGTTACATTTAATTTAAAAAGAATAAGTGCAACTACGCCACTTTCACCTGATTCTTCAGTTGCTAGTAACTACCCAGAGGTATACAATATACAAACAGATGCTACTATGGCAAATCCATATACCTTGGATTTTACCCATGTGCATGATTCAGTTAAAAATAGATTTGAAGCTGCGAAAGATCAAATCCGTATCCCTTTGAATAAGACATTTACGGATATGTTTTTAAAGGTTTTCGATACGAATACGGCTTATAAAACAGATACTACTTTACGCCAATATTTTCCAGGCTTTGCTTTAACCACTAGTACTGCAAGCAATAACAATGTATTAGTAATTTTAAACTTATTAGATACGAATACGAAATTAGGTTTGTATTATACCACTAACTCTACTTCAACTGCTAACCCAGGAGCAAGAGATACGGTTGTTGACTATTTTAAATTTACTGCTACAGATAATGGGGAGGCTAATTTCATCAAAAGAAATAGAGCGGGATCTGAGGCAGCTCGACATTTAGGAATTGCAAAAGACTCACTAGTTTATGTTCAAACTAGCCCTGGTACTGTAGTGAAAATTAAGGTGCCTGGACTTAAGAATTTCGCGAATAAAATTATTCATAGAGCCGAACTGATTGCTGAACAAGTACCAACTTCAAGTCCTAATGCACTTGAAGCACAATGGACTCCACCAGGTTATTTATTCTTGGGCGCATATGATAGCGCATCTAATAGTATTCGAAATGTTCCAAATGATTATCAGGGTACAGTGAATGCTGCCCAGTTTGCTCGATTTGGAGGGAGATTGTTATATAAGTCAATACAAGGATTTGATAATGTTGCCACCTATAATTTTGATTTAAGTAGGTATATGCAAGGGGTAGTATCAAGAAAAGATTCTGTATTTGATTTAAGATTAATGGCGCCTGTAAACGATTCCATTAGATATGTACCACCTTATCCATACAATTTATCTGGCGGGGTAGACTATATATCAAGAGCAGTTGCAAATCAGCCGGCTATTGGTCGCGTAAGATTAGGAGGAGGAAGTCATTCTAAGTTCAGAATGCGCTTACATGTTTATTATTCTGATTTATAATCATAAGTTTAATTAATATATTTGCACTTTACAACAACATCTAAATAAAAGAATATGCCTTATTTATTTACATCTGAGAGTGTTTCTGAAGGACATCCAGACAAAGTAGCGGATCAGATTTCTGACGCTTTAATCGACAATTTTTTAGCATTTGACCCACAATCAAAAGTGGCATGCGAAACTTTAGTGACTACTGGTCAAGTTATTTTGGCTGGTGAAGTAAAATCTAAAGCATATTTAGATGTTCAAACAATTGCACGTGATGTAATCAAGAAAATTGGTTACACAAAAAGTGAATATATGTTTGAGGCAGATAGCTGTGGTGTATTAAGTGCTATTCATGAGCAATCAGCAGATATCAATCAAGGTGTGGATAGAAAGAAAAAAGAAGAGCAAGGTGCTGGTGACCAAGGTATGATGTTTGGTTATGCAAGCAATGAAACAGAAAACCATATGCCATTAGCTTTGGACTTAGCGCACAAAATTTTAATTGAATTAGCAGCGTTAAGAAGAGAGAATAAGGCTATAAAATATTTACGTCCTGATGCAAAATCGCAAGTAACATTAGAGTACAACGACAAAAACGAGCCAGTAAGAATTGATGCGATTGTTGTTTCAACTCAACATGATGATTTTGACAAGGAGGGCAAGATGTTGGAGAAGATTAAGAAAGATATTATTGAAATTTTAATTCCAAGAGTTAAGGCGAAGTATAAAAAATATGCTAAGTTATTTAACAAGGATATTAAGTACCATATTAATCCAACTGGCAAATTTGTTATTGGTGGACCACATGGAGATACGGGTTTAACAGGCCGTAAAATTATCGTAGATACTTATGGTGGTAAAGGTGCACACGGTGGTGGTGCATTCTCTGGTAAAGATCCAAGCAAGGTGGACCGTTCTGCAGCATATGCAACAAGACACATTGCAAAGAACTTAGTGGCTGCTGGCGTTGCTAGCGAAGTATTAGTACAAGTTTCTTACGCAATTGGTGTTGCTAAGCCAACTTCAATTAACGTAAATACTTATGGTACTGCTAATGTAAAATTAACCGATGGTCAAATTGGTAAGTTAGTAGAAAGTATTTTTGATATGCGCCCTTACTTTATTGAACAAAGATTAAAGTTAAGAACGCCAATGTATAGTGAGACTGCTGCTTACGGACATATGGGTCGTAAGAATGAAACAGTTACTAAAACATTTACTACTCCAGAAGGAAAAACAAAAACAATGAAAGTTGAATTGTTTACTTGGGAAAAATTAGATTATGTAGCGAAAGTTAAAAAAGCTTTCGGTTTAAAATAGCTATTAATATGATGAAAGCCCGCCCTGCAGCTCAGTGGCGGGCTTTTTATTTTAAGGCGTATACTAAAACTAGTAACTTTGAGCCATGCAGGAGAGAAATAATAGACCAGAAAGAAAATATTCGGGACCAAGGAGATTTAGTCCAAGACCAAATTTTACTACAGAGCGTAAATTTATTATTGGTCGTCAACCATTAATTGAATCCTTAGCGTCTGGTACTAATATTGAAAAAATATTAATCCAAAAAAATGCACAAGGAGAAGGATTAAATGAGATTAAGCAATTTGCGCGCGAAAAAACAATTCCTATTCAATTAGTTCCCATTGAAAAATTAAATGGGATGACTAAAGCGAATCATCAAGGTGTGTTAGCGTTTATTTCAAATGTTAAATACTTGGATTTACAGGAAGTAATAGATTTTGTGGTAGCAAAAGGAGAGACGCCATTATTTGTAATGTTAGATGGCGTAACAGATGTAAGAAATATTGGCGCAATAAGTAGAAGTATTCATTGTTGTGGTGCACAAGCACTCATAATTCCCGATAAAGGAGTAGGCGCATTAAATGAAGAAGCATTTAAAAGTAGCGCTGGTGCATTAGAGCATATTCATGTTGTTCGCGTAAGCAGCTTATTGAAAGCAGTGGATGATTTGCACTTAAATGGCATCCAAGTTTTTACAAGTGAAATGCGTGCGGATAAAAATGTTCACGAATTAGATTTCAATGTTCCTAGCTGTATTATAATGGGTGATGAGGGCAGAGGTGTGCAGCCTTATTTAGCAAAAGCAGCTGATTATTTTTTCAAAATTCCAATGGCAACAAATTTCGATTCGTTCAATGTTTCTGTTGCTGCAGGAATTGTATTGTATGAAGCAATGAAGCAAAGATTATTTCCAGCATCCAAATAATTTGATATGAGTGTTGTGAAATTCAAACTAACATTGCCTGCTAAATCTTCTGACTTTACGTTTTCTTATCAACATAAAACAATGTTGATAGGATCTTGCTTTACTGAAAACATGGGCGTGAAATTAAAGCATCATCTTTTTGAAACACTCGAAAATCCACATGGTATTTTATTTAATCCAGTGAGTGTTCAAAATGCCTTTAAAGATTATATAGACAATAAACAATACGGCGAATCTGAGTTGTTTTTATTGAATGACGTTTGGAATAGTTGGCATCATCATAGTCGATTTTCGGGCATTACAAAACAAGAGGCTTTAGAAAAAATAAACAAAGCAATAAGTGAAGCACATATTTTTTTAAAATCTGCTGATCATTTGGTAATCACTTTGGGTTCTGCGTGGTTATACACTTTAACTGAAAATGCGCCTGATCAAAATGGATTAGTTGTAGCCAATAATCATAAAGCGCCATCAAACTGGTTTGCAAAAAGACTAATGAATAATATTGAGTTGCTTGAAAACTTAAAAGAATTAGTGAATGCATTAAAAAATTTCAATCCTTCATTGCATATTGTTTTCACCATTAGTCCTGTTCGTCATCTAAGGGAAGGGTTGGTTGAAAACAATCGGAGTAAGTCGGTTTTAATTCAAGCTGTTCATGATTTGATTGATAGTAGTGACAATGTTGAATATTTTCCTGCATACGAATATGTAATTGATGACTTGCGCGATTATCGTTTTTATGCCGAAGACTTGGTGCATCCTAATTATGGTGCAACCAATTATGTTTGGGAGAAATTTGTAGAAACTTATATGCGCGCTGATTGTCAATTGACTATGAAACAAATTGCAGAATTACAGTTGGCCATGAATCATAAACCTTTTTTTGTAGGGTCTACTGAGCATCAAAAGTTTGTTCAATCTTGTATTGAAAAAGCGGAAGCTTTGTATGCAAAACAGCCATATCTACCCTTGCAAAATCATCTCCATTTTTTTAAAGGACAAATTGCCAAATAATTACTTAATTTAGTCATCTAAATTATTAGTATGCGATTATTGCCATTGATTGCTTCTGCTGTAGCTACAGTTGGGCTTGTTGCGGTCTTAAATACACAATTGCCAAGTGGAACATCAAAAACGCCAAAGCTTGGTTATTTCCTATCCCCACAGCATGGTTTTTGGAAAAATGCTGAAAAAGTGGACGCAGGATTTGATGCATCTATTGTTGCTGGTGAATTAAAAGGGAAAGTAGATGTATATATGGATGATAGATTGGTGCCTCATATTTATGCTGATCATGATGAGGATGCCTATTTTGTACAAGGATATTTACATGCAAAATTTAGATTGTGGCAAATGGATTTCCAAACACGTGTTGCCTCAGGAAGATTAAGTGAAATTGCAGGTGCAGATAAACTTTCAATTGACCGTTTTTTCAGAAGATTAGGAATGGTATATGGTGCTGAAAAAACCGAACAATACATTAATGAAAGTAATCCTGTAATGAAAGCTACGGTTGACGCTTACACTGCAGGAGTAAATGCATACATAAAACAATTGTCCCCTGAAGACTTGCCATTAGAGTACAAGTTAATGAACTATCAACCCGAAGAGTGGACTCCTAAAAAGACCTACTTGTTTTTAATGTTCATGTCTTATGATTTAACAGGTAGATCTGCAACAGCCGATTTGCAATTAACCAATACTAGAGACTATTTAGGATTTGATTTGTTCGATAAATTATTTACCAATCAACAAGATTCTTTAGATCCAATCATTCCAAAAGGAACTGCGTTTGCAAAGCCATCTATTGTTCCTTTAAAACCAATAAATTCGGACAGTGCCTACCTTAAAAAACAGGTTCAAATTTTAGTAAATGGTAAGGTGAGTGCAAGTCCCGAAGCACCTGATAAAAATAATGGTAGTAATAACTGGGCAGTTTCAGGAAGTAAAACAAAATCAGGTCGACCAATTTTATGTAGTGACCCACATTTAGGGCTTAATCTTCCATCACTATGGTATGAGGTACAAATTACTACACCAACGCATAGCACTTATGGCGCAAGTTTTCCTGGTTCGCCTGCTGTGATTATTGGATTTAATGATAGCCTAGCTTGGGGTGTAACCAATGCAGGTAGGGATGTGTTGGATTATTATGAATTAAAATTTAAAGATAGTACCCAAAAAGAATATTGGTTTAATGGAGCATGGCAAGCGACTACCACTCGTCAAGAAATTATTAAAGTAAAAGATAGCGCAGATGTGGTAGAGAATATTGCCATGACACATTGGGGACCCGCTATGTTTGACAAGTTTTATCAAAATCCTCAATCTAAAGGGCGCAATTTAGCCGTAAAATGGACAGGACATACTGCATCAACTGGTGTTGAAACTTTTTATAAATTAAATAGAGCAAAGAATTTTGATGATTACCTTGCTGCTATTTCATTATGGAAATGTCCAGGACAAAACTTTGTATTTGCTAGCAAGTCGGGCGACATTGCCATAAAACAACAAGGAAGTTTTGTTGCTAGATGGGATCGTCAAGGAGATTTTATCATGCCAGGACAAGATAGTAGTTATGATTGGCAAGGCATGATACCTAATGATGAAAATCCAATGATAAAAAATCCTGAACGTGGATTTGTGAGTAGTGCGAATCAAAAATCGGTTGATCCTAGTTATCCTTATTATTTAGGAACAGCTAGCTCGTTTCCATTGTATAGAGGTATTAGTGTGAATAAGCGCTTGCGCACAATGAATCAAATTTCTGCAGAAGATATGCAACATTTGCAAACAGATAATTATAATGTATTTGCAGAAGTAGCAAGACCAGCATTAATGAAATTTATTGAGCTAAATAAATTAAGTCCTAATGCACAAAGAATGGTAAAAGAAATGACCAATTGGAATTTGTACAATAATGGCAATGAAAAAGGGATAACTGTTTTTAAAATGATATGGGATAGTGTTGAAGATGCGGTATGGGGTGATGAATTAGCAGGATCAGCTATACCATTAACCAAGCCTGAATCCTTTGTTTTGTTGGATCAAATGAATAAAGATTCCAACTATATTGTTGCAGATGATATTCGCACTAAGGGAAAAGTAGAAACATTAAAAGAACAAGTTAATCTAGGCGTTGAAAATGCAACAAAAAAATTACTTGAATTAGAAAAAGAAGGAAAATTAGAATGGTCCTTATTTAAAGCCACTAGGGTTTCGCATCTTACAAAAATACCTGCATTAAGTAGACTCAATTTGCCAATAGGGGGAGGTGTTAATATTATAAATGCAACAAGTGAAGCGCATGGTCCAAGCTGGAGAATGGTTGTTCATATGACCGATGAGATTGAGGCTTATGGTTTATATCCTGGTGGTCAAAGTGGAAATCCGGGGAGCCCTTATTATGACTCATTTGTAGATTATTGGGCTGCGGGCAAGTATTATAGATTGTTATTCCTGCCTAAAGAAAAATTGGTTGCACATGAAAGAACAAAGTGGCATATTCAATTTAATAAAGCCTAATTAATTCAATTCACCTTAATCTTATTTTATGAAAAATATTTCTTCGGAACATTTAAAATTTATAGTGTCCATTTTGCTTTCTGCATTATTAGGATACGCAGTGGGTATTTATGGTAATTTACCTTGGTATAGTTTTGTTGTTACCAATATTATTATTGCAATACTGATTGATCAAAAACCAAGTAAATCTTTTATGTCAGGTGCACTCGGAATTGGTTTATTGTGGTTTGGATTAGCATTTATAATCGATAATCAAAACCATCATATTCTTTCAGTTAAAGTGGCGCAAATACTTCCTCTTAAAGGATCCTTTGTAGCACTTATTTCTGTAACAACAATCGTAGGATTCTTAATAGGGGGCTTGGCTTCCTTGACTGGTTCTTTTGTTAGAAAATCTTAATTTGTTGATACATACCACTATTTAAATGCTGGATATAATACAAAACAGAGCTGACTTTTATCAGCTCTGTTTTTTTTGGATGTTTAATATTTATATTTGCACTGAATTTGCTTAATCTGTAATTGAGCTTAAATTTATTTTATATGTCAGTATTACACAATCGCATCTCCAATGAGGAGTTGAAAGTAAAGTTGAATGAGGAAACATTTCCCAGAACAACAATTAGTTTTTATCAGTATTTCCCTATACAAGATCCACAAGCGTTTAGAGATGAAATTTATCGTGCATTGAATGCCATGAAAGTTTTTGGTCGTATCTATGTTGCCACGGAAGGAATCAATGCGCAAATTAGTGTTCCAGCACACAATTTCGAAGTGTTTAGAGATTACATGTATTCGTTTAAGCCATTAAAAGGTTTACGTTTAAATATCGCAGTGAATGATGATGGCAAAAGTTTTTGGGTGCTTAGAATCAAAGTGCGTGAAAAGATAGTTGCAGACGGAATTGAAGATGCTAATTTTAGTATGGATAATAAAGGTAAATATGTGAATGCACAAGAGATGAATAATCTTTTGTCTAAAGAAGATACCATTGTGATTGACATGCGTAATCATTATGAATATGAAGTGGGGCATTTTGAAAAAGCAATTGAGATTCCTTCAGATACTTTTAGGGAACAATTACCTATGGCGGCTGAAATGATGAAGGACAATAAGGATAAAAATATTATCATGTATTGTACTGGGGGTATTCGTTGTGAAAAGGCCAGTGCTTATATGCTGCACCAAGGATTTAAAAATGTATATCATTTAGAAGGTGGCATCATTAACTATGCGAATAAAATAAAGGAAGCAGGAATTGAAAGTAAATTCAAAGGAAAGAATTTCGTTTTTGATGAAAGATTGGGAGAAAAAATTACCGAAGATGTAATTGCTAAATGTCATCAATGTGGAAAGCCGGCGGATACACATACAAATTGTAAAAACGATGCTTGTCACTTACTATTTATTCAATGTGATGAGTGTGCTAAAATCTTTGATGGTTGTTGCACAACAGAATGTAAGGAGGTGTTTCATTTGCCTTTGGAAGAACAAGAAAAATTAAGAGCGGGAAAGAAAAACGGAATACAAGTTTTCAATAAAAGCAAACAGCGGTTAAGGCCTAGATTAGGTACAGATATCGAAGTAAAATAATGTTCAAAAAAAAGTATCAACCTAAGCTGATACTTTTTTTTGAACATTATTAATATTATAATTTATTCAGCGCTTCGCAAATTAAATGGTAAGTTTCTTCTGTTGACTTTGGTTCTGGCTTAAATGGAGCACCAATAACTTTTTCATAAAGCTCTATATATCTTTTTGAAATGGTATCAATCCACTCGTCAGACATATGAGGAACGGTTTGGCCTTCCTTTCCCATGAAATTATTTTCAATCAACCACTCGCGTACAAATTCTTTACTTAATTGCTTTTGTTTTTCTTTTTTTATTTGTCGTTCTTCAAATCCTTCAGCATAAAAATATCTCGAAGAATCGGGTGTATGAATTTCATCCATTAAATAAATAGTGTCGCCAATTTTTCCAAATTCATATTTTGTATCCACTAATATCAAACCTTGTTTTGCAGCAATTTCTTTTCCTCTAGCAAAAAGCGCTAGC
This sequence comes from Chitinophagaceae bacterium, assembly GCA_947375185.1. Taxonomy (GTDB): domain Bacteria; phylum Bacteroidota; class Bacteroidia; order Chitinophagales; family Chitinophagaceae; genus Sediminibacterium. Next base: position 693 of record CANCEU010000047.1, on the reverse strand, counting down.
GCATATTTTTCTAAAATTGCCCAATCTTCAGCACTTGCTAATCCTTGTTTTATGATGTCTTCTTTTGAAATGTCTTCATCATGACCCTCACTTGCTTTTGTCGAAGGAGTAATAATTGGCGTCGGGAAATAATCATTTTCGACCATACCTTCTGGTAAATTGACTCCGCAAAGTATTCGACCGCCAGCACTATACGTTCTCCATGCGTGCCCAACCAAATTACCCCGTACGACCATTTCAATTTTAAAAGGCGTACATTTTTTACCAATAGCTGAATTTGGAGCAGGAGTTGTTAGCAACCAATTTGGACAAATATCAGTAGTCTTTTGAAGCATAAATGCTGCAATTTGATTTAGGACCTGACCCTTGAAAGGAATTGGGCGGGGTAGAATGACATCGAATGCCGAAATACGGTCACTTGCAATCATCACAAGTAGCTCATTTTCAATATAATAGACGTCTCTTACTTTGCCGTGGTATTCGGCTATTTGCTTTGGGAAAGGCATTGCATTCATGGTGCTAAATTAAAATTTAAAGCTTAATTTTTGATAATTTTTTTAAATGCTAAAATTTTGTTATTTTGTACTACAATTCAATTAAAAACAAACATTTATGAAACGATTGTTAAGCAAAATGGGTCTTTTTTGCCTTGCCACTTTGATGGTATTTTCGGCAAATGCCCAAAGTGCTAGT